>JAJBVC010000089.1 GCA_020860025.1 Clostridiales bacterium
GCATATATCAATCACCATATAAATAGTTAGTTTAAAAGACGGCATAATCTTAAATTAAAATCATAAATTAAAATGAACTGATGTTGCCGTCATATCTTTTTTGGTCAAGCCTGACAAGCTCGCTGATTTCCTCCGCCGATGTTAAAGCGTCATTCATCCGACTCACCTCCGAAATCAAAATGTTCGCTGAACGTGAACACGCTTTTTAAAACGTATGCACCGAGAGATGAGTCAAATTCAACACGATTTGCCGAGACAGATATAACCCCAAGCTCCCAGGCGTCGGCGCAAAGGCGAATAAACTCCTCTGACATTTGAGCGTTACCCGATTTAGCCGGAACAAAAATATCGGCAAAAATACTTGCCTTTCCGAAATCGCCGTCATTTCCGATTGAAGTGCTTTCAAGAGATATATCGGTAAGTCCCACCGCAATAATATTTTCACTTAAAAGCGTAGGCTTAACCTTGCACGGATATGCGTAAATTACTTTTGTCGAGCTGAAATACTCATCGGCTTTTATCGCCTTTACAAAATTATCAAGCAGCAATGTCAAGGTCATCGTAATTTCCCTCCGTTATCTTTCTCACTACGGCAGTATAATATATAATCTCATCGTCAATTTTTACACTGTCACGGTTTTTAAACTCATAGCTGTCGTCTCCGAAAGTCAGTAAAGCGTCGTCGGACAGCGACTTTATATTATGGTCGAACGGCCCTATATAGAGATAATATTCGCTGTAGTGCTTGCCAAGCTCTGTTTGAGTTCCCTCAAATGCTGAACTCTTTTTTCTCCACAAATGATTCAGTACAGCGTGAAACGGAGTTGAAACCCAGTCACCGTCTTTAAGATACACTTTATTGCCTATTCTCTTTAGCTGAGTTTGAATTATTTTTGCGTCGTTCAAAGCTACACCACCTTAAAAGCAAACGAACCCTCGTTTATCACTCCACCGCATTCGGCAAGAGCCGTTTCAAGAAGCAGACGTGCGTTTTCCTCTGAAGTTGTGCCCTTTGTATAACTTACATCTCCCGCACTGAAAGAGGTTATACCGCTTTGAGTATTTTCTAAAAGTACCTGACGATAAAACGCTTTTACGGCACAGTAATAAACAACGGCGCTGTTATTTTCATATTGCGAATCAGCCAGCTTGTCCGATACCGATTCAATCACACTCTCAATATTGCTTTTATAGTCCTCAGCCTCATCTTCCGTAATACCCATAAGAGAAGAAAAAGCTGTTTTTACTAAGTTATAATCTGTTATATTTATCACCTTCAATAAATTCTTACAGTCTTTGTTCATTTGATTTTTACTTGATTTTTCATTCGATTTATCAAAACCGTCAACACCCTGCTTTACAACAAGGTGTCAACGAAAAAATATTTCTACTCCCTAAGTATGTTTTAATATTGATTTTTATGAATTTAGGACACAAGTAGCATCGTCAAATATTCTTGAAAATCCTACGATTGTAGAAATAGTTGCTCTTTCAAGCTGACGGTCAATAAGTTTGTCGAAATCTGTCACAATACCGCCTGCCTGTACCTTTTCAAGCGCACAGCTCTTGTCTATTGCAAGAATAGTGCCGTCGTTTGCGTCGTTATATCGTACAATTTCAGCACCGAACGGCGTAATCATATTGCCTGTTGCGTGGAAGTTCAGTCCCGCTGTCGAATCCTTAAACTCATCAAACATAAGCATATTCGCAATATCTGACGGAGCGCAAATCATAGTCGTCATTTTATAAGGGCTGAACTCTTTCCACAAATTAACAAGGTCACTGTATGTAACTGTGCCTGTTTCGGATGTAACAGTCTTTAAATTCTCATTGTCGCTGAGAATGCTTACTGCGTCGGCAAATTCACTGTTAGAGATATAATTTCCTATTTGGCGAAGAGTTACGGTGAACAAATCAAGACGCTGATATTTAATCGCTTCATATGATGCAACAAGCATTTTACCGTGCTTGTGAAGTTCTGTAAGAGAGTCCTTAACAGTAATTGTCGCTTCGGGGAATGTCTCACCTTCGGCAATATTTGCAAATGTCCTGTCGTCTGCTGAAATTACGCTTTCTATTGAACGATAATCGAGAGAGTCGATATTTGTCGTTGTGGCAATAATTTTTTCAATCTTGTTTTCATCCTCAAGTCCTGTACGAACGGCTCTGCTTATATATTCGGGGAACAAAGCCGCAGAATCGGTTGTGCTGAAGAATTTTGAAACAGTGTCCGAATCATTTCCGCTTACCTTAATATCAAATCTTTTGAGCTGTCGCTGATATGCGTCAAGTCCCTCGAGAGAAGTTCCCTTGTAATTTTCCGACGGGTCAATTTGCTCAAGTGCGTCAGTGAATGATTTTCCCGTTGTGTAAAGTCCCTTTTCAAGTTTAATGTTATCATAAGCCATAATTAAAAAAACCTCCTGTAGTTATATTTTGAACTGGTCAAATGATTGTGCTTTTGATGGTGCTTTCGTTTTTGAATTTTGAAGCTGAAGCATAGGCTCATTGCTCTTTTTCATTTTTAAAAATGCGTTTTTAAAAGATATAAGCTCATTTGTTGTCATTACCTGTGCAACGGCTGAAAACACCTTAATATCCATTGCCGGCATTGTGACAGCGCATAAAGCCACAACCTCATCCGTTAAATTTTTCTTGTATTCTCTTCCAAGCTGCGCCTCGTCGCTGAGTTCGTCAAAAGCCTTTGCCACAGCCTGAGCCTGATATTTTGACAGCGTAATACTCTCGCTGTCGCCGATAGATTTAATTTTCTCAATAACATCTGTCATATTTATCTCGTCCTTTTCTGAATTAAATGATTTTGTAACTCCGGCTTCACGCTGAGCAGGTACGGCGACAAAGCTGAATTCATACGCATCACGAATGTCATATAAAATCGAATACGCCGTTTTGCCGTCGTATACTTTCCCGTTTTTGTGGGAGCAGCCGCCGTTTCTCTTATCGCCCGAGCATATTGAGCAAACGCTTTTTCCGACAGAGCAGGACACGGAAACCTCTTTTTTTATACCTGCTTCAATTTCTGTTATAAGAGGCATATTCTCATCGCTTTTAACCATATACGCTTTCGCTTTAAGCTCGTAAAAATCATCGCCGTCGGCTGTTTTCCTGCCGTCAGCCTTTTCAACCCAAGTATCAAAAATACGTGCCTTTTGGTCGCTTGATTTCATTGAGTGGTCGCAAATTCCCGTCTTGCCCAAAAATTTCTCAGCCATTGTGTTAAGCGCTTCAAGAGAGAATTTCTCATAATCTCTGTCTATATCATTGTTGCAGAGAACAACGCTGAAAACATAAAAACTTTCAGCCGTAAAATCGCTTCTTGTGTATTCGTTTATCTTCTTTAAATCGTCGTCGGACACGTCGAGACTCTTTTCAATATATCCGTCTCTGTAACCGTATTTGTAACGCTGTTTGTATCCGTCTTTATTTGCGTAATTCAATTAAGCCAATTCCTTTCTTATTTTTTCCGCCTGTGCGGTATAAAGCTGTGCCTTTGCGTGGTCACATTCATCCTGTAACGTAATATCATTCCATACCACTCCGGCATTTTCGCTGTAACCGTTAAGAGAGAGATACATATTGCCTATTTTCATAATAACCGGCGTCAATATTCGGCGGTACGATTCAAGCTCTGTCGTAAGAATATCAGCCTGCTGCGTACTCATTCTTTCGGTTGACGACCAGGACAGTCCGAGCATAAACGGCGGAAGCGACGTCTTTGCGACAATCTGCTCCAAAAGCTGTTTTACCGGTATTTCACTGTCGAGCATTAAATTGTCAGACCCTATTACCTTAACGCTTACATCTCCGACTGCTATAAAATCCTTAACGCTTTTTGAATCCATTGCGTCTTTCCAGGCGCTTGCAACAGAGTTTGCTCTCTCGGCGGCGTCATATCCTGCACTGTCGTCGGGCTTGCATATTACGGCGTATCTTAAATTACCGGCGTGTTCCCAGTTCTGCCCTATTGTGTTGTAAATTTTCATCAGAATATCGCTTATAAACGGCAGTCCTCTCAGCAGGCTTGTACCGCAAAGTTCTCCCGGCTGCGGATTAAGCACCGAATACAAAATAAGCTGCGGATATTTAACGGCAATGCCACTGTTGTAAAACTCAACGTCAATACCGTTTTGACTGCGTTTAAGTTCCAAATCCGCAAGTTCACTGTTATAAAGAGCGTAAATTCCGTTCTCATCCATAACTATTTCACCTATCGCCGTACCGAATGTCAAAAGCTGATTGAGGTAATTAGAGATAAAAGAGTTAATTCCCCTTTGATTTCCGCCTACGTTAATATCGGCAAAATAAGCGTTCATTTGCTCGTTAAGGGAGTCATTTCCCGTTTCAAAGCTGAAGCCTTCTGTCAAACGTACAATCTTGTCAACAGCAACGTCTAAAATCGGCACCGCCTCACGAAGCTGTGCGTATATCCTCTCCTGAATTCCCATAGGAAAATATGAAGAGAGATTTTGATACGGATGAGAACTTACCGATGACGTTTGAACGGATGTTACAGCCTGCACGGAACTCGATTTATTCTTTTTGAAATTAAATAAGCCCAAAGCCTCATCACCTTTCTGTTTATATTTTTGTTTATATCTTTATTTGTATTTTTATTTGTCTTTTTATTTCTGCTTTCTTTCTACCGCAAGGGACGCAAAGCCTTCGCCGTCGCTTTGATTATGCAAAGCCGTTGAAACAAAATAGCGAAGGTCGTCCATTGCGTGGTCATTTTCTTTTACGGGAGCGTCCTTTTTTATACCATTATCCCAGCGGTAAACCGAAAACTCACGAATACAGTCACGGCAGTTCGGGGAAATATAAATCTCATTATTTTTAAGTGCCTGGCAAACTCTGCTTATGCCGAAAAGCACATCGTTGTTCGCCTTGATTACTCTGTATTTTCCGTGTCGTTTAACCGTTTGAATAAAGGAAGCAGCCGACGGGTCTATTATCAGAGCTTCTATTTTTCTGTTTTGTACAAGTTTTTCAAGTTCACGGTAATATTCCTCATCGGTAAGCTGAACTCCCGTCTCTCGTGATGAATGATAATATTCGTCAATTCTGTACCAACCGTCTTCGCCCTCTCCCCAAAGACCCAAAGAAAAAGGATTTACCGTTCCGTAGTCGCAAGAGAGATAGAATTTTTTGATATTGCCCGAATATTCTTTAACGTGACGGCTGCTGTCAAACATAGGATAAACAATTCCGTCGGCGCTCACCCATTTGCCCTCAACAAACCGCCTGTAAAATGCGCCCGAATATAGATTTTTGTACCGCTCAATCACCTGCTTTGAAAGAGAGGGATTATCCTCCATTTTAAAATGAATATAAAGCATATTCTTTTCACGGCACTTTTTAATCCATTCGTTATAAAACCAATGATACGGATGTTCGGGATTGCAGTTAAAGAAATATTTAGCATTATCAAGCGAACATCTTGCAAGAGCCTGCTCAACGAATGAGCGAGGCATAAGCGTCACCTCATCAAGCATTATACCGCCCAATGTCATACCCTGAATAAGAGAAGCGGATGATTCATCACGTCCGCCGAAAAGATAAAAAGTGTTTGTTACGTTTCCGATAGATATTTCAATCAGATTTCGGCTGATTTTGTATTCGTATGTAAAGCCAAGTTCAGTCAGAGCGGGCATTAAAGGCGTAATTACATTCCGTCTCAGAGAAGCGATAGTTTTTCCGCAAAATGCAAATGTTGTATCGCTGAAATTGTAAAACGCCCAAAATATAAAAGAAATACTCATTGAAAGAGTTTTACCCGAACGAACCGCACCGTCGCAGATAATTCCGTTTCTTTCTTTTCCGTCGCTGTTTTTGCACCACCAGTTTAAAACCTTGAGCTGTTTTGGAGAGAATTCGACAAATTTAAACATCCTCGTCATCTCCGTAACCTACGGCTGTGTTTGCCGCACTTTTTTCAAGAGCCTCAAAAAAAGACGGGTGCTTTGTCTCCGTCTCCTGCGCCAGCTCCATAAGCTTGTCGAGCGCTTTGAATCGGTCGAAGAATTTTATTTCCATTCCTCCGCCCTTGGGTCTTTTAATTTCACTTACGTTGAAAAGATTTAACGTCGGGAGCGTTTGCAATATGCTTTGCTCGTCTTTAAAAAGAAGTGATACCGCATCTGTAATTTCACCGAAAGCAAGTCGCCTTAAACCGTCGCATACTTCTTTTTTCGTAATCTTTTTTCTTCTTGCCATAAATATTCACCTTTCGATTGTTTTTGAAGAGAGTAAAAAAATCACCCTACACTAATCGTCTGTGTAGAGCAATTTTATAGTTTTGTTATGCTATATTTTCGGTAAAAATCTTTCTCCAAAATGAAAAAAAGAGAAATTATTCAAAGATTATGAATATTCAGACTGTCGATAAAGCAGCCATAACCACGCTCAATCATAAGTGTGGCAGATTATTTTTTTAGTCCGTTATTATTCAGACTTGCTCATAACGTCAAGCGGATTTACAACATTACCGTCAACTGTCGTTTCAAAATGAAGATGACTTTCGCTGTCAGCCTCAAAGGGAACTGTTCCCAAAGTACCGATAGCCTGACCGATTGTAACATAATCCCCTTCGGAAACATTTACAGTATCAAGACCGCAGTATTTCGCCACGAGCTTGCCGCCGTGGTCTATTTCAACTACCTTGCCGAGCAGACTGTCTTTTGTGACGGAAAGCACCAAGCCGTCGTTTATTGCCGAAATTTTACTTCCTGCGCTCGCTTTAAAATCAACGGCTGTATGTGAGCGGTAATCGCCCATAGTTTCATTCAGAACAAGCTCCTGTGTATATCCGTTGATAACAGTCTCCTCGCACGGATATTTATAAAAAGATTTGTAAGGAGTGTTCGTGTCCGTCTCTTCCATTGTCGCAGGCTCTGTAGTCGTTTTTTCTGTCGTTGTCGCTTTTGCAGTGCTTTCGGTCGTTGAAGACGTTTCCGCCGTTTCTGTCTTTTCTGTCGTCTCCTTTACGGTCACACGGTTTTGAACCTCGGTAGTCTGTGCCACGGTGGTCGCTTCGTTTACCTTCGTCGTGTCGGTACTTCGGGAAGAAAAATATACTATCAGCCCAAGCGCAATAATGCAAAGGCAAATAACGGAAAATAATGCACGTAAATTTTTATTGTTTGGTTTGTCTTTTGTTGCCATAAATAATAACACCTCAAGACAAGTATTAACGAAAGAGATATATTTTATTCAGAAATAAAACAGACTTTTCCAACATCCCTTCCAACGTATAAATATTTACAC
>JAJBVC010000058.1 GCA_020860025.1 Clostridiales bacterium
AGATGAAGAAATGGAATTTAGTGCTATGGGCGAGGTGTTAAGCAATGAGTTGGGTATTGATGTCCCTGATGATGTTGTAAAAGACTTAGCGTCGGAAATCAAAGCGAGACAAACGCTTGCAGATATGATAGAGCCAATGGATGAGGACGAGTTTTGTGACTTTTTAGGAGCGGTGTGTGAGCCTGACACAAGAGACGATAAGGACTTCGTACTTAATCCTGTTCGGTTTGGAGACTTGTTATCGATTGCTGAGTTTCTCAATAAGGTAGCCAAAAGAGACAAAACACAAAATCCGATAAAAAGTGCTGACACAGATAGAGATAGGCTGGATAAGGGTTATGTCCATCTTAGTGAGGAGTATAAAGCGTTTTCTATTAGTGGAAATGAGATTCAGGAGTTTATAAAAATATTATCGCTATACAGTATGGAAGCAACAGAAAAACTTTCGGGGAATGTGGAAATAGCTATTACCATACCTGATGTTTATGTACATAAAGACGAGAGTGAAAGAGAAAAAAAGAAAAAGAAAAAAATCCTTGAGAAAACATATGCAGACCTTATGTTGTCAATGCAGTCGGATAATTTCGATGAGTATGATATGTGTCCTCCCGAAGAAATAGGCGTGGCGAATTATAATAAGAAATACGAACTTAATTCGGCACAATACAAAAAGGTGTTATTAACTACTAATTTTTTGAAGACCTTTGTAGATGACGGCAAAGAACTTTGGGCTGAAGCGGATGAGGAGGGATATGAGTATTTTAGGACATTTCCTCCAGAGATGGTGTCGGGGCAAACTGGTGTGTGCGTGAAAGTACAAGTTATATCTTTTAATCCTTACGAAAAAGAAATCAAAGACTTTTGTAAAATTCTTTCGTACTGTTCGGAATTTGAACTTCGTTGCGCTCCCGATACAGGAGTGATAGTACAGTGTACAATACCTGATGTGTACGTACTAAAAGATAATTAAAAGCGGTTACCGCCAACAGTAACACTTTTCCTTTCTTTTCATAGGATGGTTTAGAAAAAGGAAAGGGGGTTGCAATTATGGGTTGTGGATGCAATAACTTCGGTTGTGGCGGTTCATCTTGGATCATCATCCTTATAATTATCCTTTTACTTTGCGGCGGTAACTGCTCAAATGATTGCGGTTGTGGTTGCAACTAATCTTGTCGTTAAATAAGTGACTTAAACGAGGGCTGTGGTGATTTTGCCGCAGCCCTCAGTTCGTATCTGAAGCGGTACAGCCGTTCGGCAATCTTTTAAAAATACACAAATGAAATAGTTTGTTAAAATTGTTGACATAATTACACTTTATCATATATTATTATTTTATCATATGATTTGGCGGTTAAGTTTATGACAGACAAGGATTTTTATAATCAGGCTTATGACGACATACTTGAGGTGTATCGTGAGCTTGAGGAATTTTGCAATACCATTTACAAAAATGCGGGTGGAACGGGAGACAGAAATCCGATAGAGCATTTTAAAATACGAATAAAATCACCAGAAAGCGCTCTCGAAAAAATGCAACGAAAAGGATTTGAAATATCAAATAAAAATGTTTTGTCCGAGCTGCACGATATAGTCGGTGCAAGAATTGTATGTGATTTTCTCAGCGGAATTGAAAATGTTGAAAAGCTTATTGATAAAAATTTTGAAGTAATCGAAAAGAAAGATTACATAAAAAATGTAAAACCTAACGGCTACAGAAGTTTGCATATGATACTTCTGTTTCGCAGTGGTGAAAAATCACGAAAAAATGATATTTACGCCGAGGTTCAGCTTCGCACAATAGCAATGGATTGCTGGGCAAGCCTTGAACATTCTCTTAAATATAAGCACGAAATAAAAAATCAGGAAATAATCGTTGAAGAACTTAAAAGATGCGCAGAACAGCTTGCATCGTCCGATCTTACAATGCAGACAATAAATGATTTGCTCAACGAAACAAATATTTAGGAAAGGCTGTGAAAATTATGAAGCTCCTTCTTGCCGAGGATGAAAAGGAATTGTCCCACGCAACAATAACACTGCTGAAAATGAACGGTTTTGACGCCGATGCCGCTTACGACGGGCTTGAGGCAATTGAACTTGCCGAAAAAAATATATATGACGGATATATACTTGATATAATGATGCCAAAGGCGGACGGAATAACAGTATTAAAAAAGCTCAGGGAATCGGGCGATACTGCTCCCGTGCTTATGCTCACGGCAAAATCTGAAATTGACGATAAGGTAAACGGACTTAACTGCGGCGCAAACGATTATCTTACAAAGCCGTATGCAATTAAAGAGCTTGTTGCAAGAATACAGGCAATGCTGAGAAGTTCAAATCAAATGCCGTCTTCCGATATAACGGCGGGAAATTTCAAAATCAGCAAAAGCAATATGACGCTTATAACGGACATCAGCTCCGTCAGCCTTACGGCTCAGGAATTTTGTTTGTTGGAGCAGTTTATCGTTCATAAGCAGCATAACTTTACGGCACGTCAGCTTCTTGAAAAAGCGTGGGATGAGCAAAAGGATATAAATATAATTCCAATATATATTGCATATATAAACAATAAACTGCATTCTGTTCAGGCGAATGCCGAAATAAAACAGTGCGAAAGCGATACATATAAACTGGAGATTGTATAAAAACCATACTTAATTATATGTCTTATCAGTCGGCAATGGGGCATATTAAATGGTTTTATCCGACAATTTGCAGATGAAAGGCTGTGTAATCATATGACGAAAAAATTGCAGCAGCGATTTATAACCGTGGGAATGTTATCGGCATTGGTTGTCGTTATTATTGTAATGTGTATAATCAATTTTGCAAACCATTTTCAAAACATATCGCAGGCGGATTCAATGCTTTCATATCTTGTTGAAAATGATGGCGACTTTCCCGGTAATTTGCCGTCAGCCGAGCCTGATATTCCCAATTATGAAGCTGCATCGCCCGAAACATATTATTCAACCAGATTTTTTTCTGTTTGGATAAAAGACGGGACTATTGAAAAAATAAATACTCAGTCAATCGCAGCACTCTCTCAAAGCGAGGTTGAAGAATATGCTCTTTATGTTTATAACAATGATAAGAGTGGCGGATATTTGGACGAGTATAGGTACAGCGTAAGCTCAAAAGGAGATCAGACGCTCATTGTATTTCTTGACTGTCTGCAAACCAGAACAAGCGAAAAAAGAATTATGACGCTGTCTGTAATAATTGCGGTCGGTGCGCTGCTTTGTATTTTTATTTTATTGTATCTGTTTTCAAAACGTGTCGTAGCTCCTATAGCGGAATCGTCGGAAAAGCAAAAAAGGTTTATAACAGACGCAAGTCACGAGCTGAAAACTCCGCTTGCGGTGCTTTTGGCTAATACGGAAATCATTGAAGCGCAAAACGGTACGAGCGAATGGACTGAAAGCAGCAGGCACCAGATTGACAGAATGACGCAGCTTGTAGGTCAGCTGATGACGCTTGCTTCGCTCAACGAGGTGGAGGAAAATGTTCAGCTTGAGGAAACGGACATAACCGAGCTTATATCGTCAGAGGTTACTCCTTTCAAAGCCGTTGCTGCAAATAAAGGAAAAACTCTTTCATCAGATATTGCTTTAGACATGCACGGCAAGGTCAATATTAAGCACTTAAGAGAAGTTACTTCAATATTGGTTGATAATGCAATAAAGTATTCGGATGAAAATGGAGAAATTAAAATCAGTGCATATATAAATCAAAAAAAGCACACCTTAAATATGTCAGTGTCAAATCCCTGTGAATCCGCTAATAAAGATGAAGTAAGCCATTTCTTTGACAGATTTTACCGCACCGATTCCTCCCGCTCACGTGAAACAGGAGGCTCGGGAATAGGACTGTCAATAGCAAGCGCAGTTGCACAGACGTATAACGGAAAGCTGAGCGCCAAATGTTCAGATGAAAAAATAATAACATTTAATTTGATTTTGCCTATATAACCCATATAAACCTAAAAAACTCTGCCGCATTTTAGCTTTTGCGACAGAGTTTTTATTTTGTGTATTTTATTTTAAGCCGTATAATTCTTTGGCATTTTTATTTGTAATATCCAAAATTTCCTGAGTGTCCATATTAAGAACGCTTCCGATTCTTTGAGCTATATATGGAATGAGAGTCGAATCATTTCTTTTGCCACGCATAGGGACAGGAGCGAGATATGGGCAATCGGTTTCTAGCACAAGCCTTTCAATCGGTATTTCCTTAACGACTTCAAGGCTTTTTCGTGCGTTAGTGAACGTAACCACACCGTTTAGACCGATGTACATACCAAGACCGATTATTTCCCTTGCCATTTCTTTCGAGCCCGAAAAGCAGTGTACAACGCCTTTCGGTTTTACCGATTTGAGAATTTCAAGAGTATCGCCGTGAGCGTCTCTGTCGTGAACGATTACAGGTAAATCCATTTCGTTTGCAAGCTCAGCCTGTTTGATGAAAAAGTCTTTTTGCACCTGTTTTGATGAACTCATCCAGTGGTAATCAAGACCGATTTCACCGATTGCAACGCATTTTTCATTTTTAGCAAATTTACGGATTATTTTTAAATCGTCAAGCGTAAATCCCTCAAGATTTTCAGGATGTAATCCGGCGGCAAAATAAAAATAATCATATTGCTGAGCCAAATCAAAATTAAACTGAGTTGAATCAATATCGCAGCCGCAGCTTACGACAGCGGTAACACCTTGACTTTTAAGACCGTCAAGCAGACTGTCACGGTCACGGTTGAATTTACTGTCGTCATAATGTGAATGCGAATCAAATATATTGTGATACATAAAAGACACCGCTTTATCTTATTTTTGTTCCGGGCGGCATTGAATCAACAAACAGCACCTTTACGTCATCTTCGCTGACATCACCGGCAAGAAGCATTCCGTTGCTCATTTCGCCGCAAAGCTTTGCAGGCTTCAGATTTGAAACGATAACAACGCTTTTGCCGATGAGCTCGTCAGGCTTGTACCAAGGGGAAATTCCCGATACAATCTGCCTTGGCTGATTGCTTCCGTCATCAAGAATTATTTTGAGAAGTTTTTTAGCTCTTTTAACAGGTTCACAGTCTGTAATTTTTGCAACTTTAAGTTCAATTTTTGAAAAATCATCAAAAGAAATTTGAGCAATTCCTTCTATTTCATTTGAAGCGGTTTCATCCGCTTTTTCGGCAGCCTTATTCTTTTCTTCAATTTCTGACAGCATTTTTTCAGTGTCAATTCTTGCAAAAAGCGCCTGAGCCTCATTTACAGTCGTGCCCGGCTTTGTACCGTTAAACTGTGAAAGAGAATCATATGATTTTACATCGCAGTTCATCTGCGCAAGGATTTTTTCGCCTGTTTCGGGCATAAACGGTAAAAGCAAAACTGCAATAAACCTGATTGATTCAAGAAGATTATATAAAACCGTACCGAGTCTTGAACGCTTGCTTTCATCCTTTGCAAGTGACCACGGTGTAGTTTCGTCAATATATTTGTTAGAACGCTTTGCAAGATTTAATACAGCCTCAATAGCGTCTGCAACTCTGTATGTTTCAAAGCATTTTTCAACCTTAGCAACAGTGTCAAACGCAAACTGTTTAAGCTCATCGTCAACAGCTTCGGGTGAATCGGGCTCACAGATAATGCCGTTAAAATATTTGTTTTGCATTGCAACAGTACGGTTTACAAGATTGCCAAAAGTATTTGCAAGGTCGGAGTTATAACGCTCAATAATCGTTTCATAAGTGATAGAACCGTCGGAAGCATATGGCATTTCGCTCAAAAGGTAATACCTTACAGCGTCAACACCGAGCAGCTCAACAAGCTCGTCAGCGTAAATAACATTGCCCCTTGATTTACTCATTTTGTCCTTACCGAAAAGAAGCCACGGATGACCAAATACCTGCTTTGGCAGCGGTTCGCCAAGCGCCATAAGTATAATAGGCCAATAAATTGTATGGAAACGTACAATATCCTTACCTATAATATGAACGTCAGCAGGCCAATATTTTTTGTACTGCTCGCTTGAACCGTCAGGGTCATAGCCTAAAGCTGTAATATAGTTTGAAAGTGCGTCAATCCAAACGTATATTACGTGATTTTCATCAAATGTAACGGGAATTCCCCATTTAACAGATGTACGGCTTACACATAAATCATGAAGTCCGGGCTTAATGAAATTGTTGAGCATTTCTTTTTTTCTTGCTTCGGGATAAATGAAATTTTCATTTTGCTCAATAAATTCCTCAAGCTGTTTTTGATATTTTGAAAGCTTTAAGAAATAAGCCTCCTCTTTAGCCGGCTTAACCTCTCTGCCGCAGTCAGGGCATTTACCGTCAACAAGCTGACTTTCAGTCCAGAAGGATTCGCACGGAGTACAGTACATTCCCTCATATTCGCCCTTATAAATGTCGCCTTGGTCGTAGAGCTTTTTGAAAATCTTTTGAACTGTTTTTTCGTGATAATCGTCTGTAGTTCTTATGAATTTATCATAGCTTACGTTGAGCATATCGCAAATATCTTTTATCTCGCCTGCAACTTTGTCAACATACTGCTTAGGGGTGACGTTTGCTTTTTTTGCATATTCTTCAATTTTTTGACCATGCTCGTCGGTTCCCGTGAGCATAAAAACATCATAGCCCTGTAATCTCTTGTATCTTGCGATTGCGTCTGTTAAAACAATCTCATAGCTGTTGCCTATATGAGGCTTGCGTGACGTATATGCAATTGCTGTTGTTATATAGAACTTTCCTTTTTCTTCCATTTTTTAGCCTCCTGAAAATATGTATTAAAGAAGTGACGCTGCGCCCTTGTCAATCATAAGCGTAACATCGGTATGGAATTGAAGCACCGACGCCGGACATTCGGGCGTTACGTTGCCGTCAATAAGCTGTTTGATTGCCTTTGCCTTATTTTCACCGATTGCGATGATTAAAATTCGCTTAGCCTGCATTATTGAGCCTATGCCCATTGTAACGGCATGAGTCGGAACATCTTCGATTGAGTCAAAAAATCGGCTGTTATCCTTGATAGTGCTTTCCTTTAAAGCAACAACGTGGCTCCATCTCTGAAAACTGTCTGACGGCTCGTTAAAAGCAATATGACCGTTTGAACCGATTCCGAGAAGCTGAATGTCAATTCCGCCCGCTTTTTTTATTTTATCCTCATACGCCTTGCACTCAGCTTCCAAGTCGTCGGCATTTCCGTTTAGGAAATTGATATTTTCTTCAGGAATATTAACGTGGTCAAAAAGGTTTTTGTACATAAAGCTGTGATATGAG
>JAJBVC010000043.1 GCA_020860025.1 Clostridiales bacterium
AGGTGGTATACTTAATTATAAATAATTTAAAATCAAAAAATTCAGTTAGGAGAGAATCTGAAACAATGAAAAAAATTATTAGTTTGTTTTTATCACTCATAATGCTTCTAAGCATTACAGCAGGCATCGACCTTTCAGCCTATGCCGCAACAAGCGGAGATTGGAAGTATACTGTCCAGTCTGACGGAACTGCTAAAATATATGAATATACAGGTTCTTCGTCTAATGTATCAATACCGACAAAAATTGCCGGTTACAAGGTTACGGCCTTGAAATTGTCCGCTTTTGATGGACTGGAAAAAAATACAAAAATTACTATACCCAAAACAATAACGAGCATTAAAAATGATGTTTATGGTAATTATTTTACAAGCATAACAGTTGACAGTTCCAACACCAAATATTCATCAAAAGACGGTGTATTGTTTAATAAGAAGAAAACAAAGCTCATAAAATATCCAAGCAATAAAAGCGGATCGTCATATACAATACCAAGCACTGTAACAACTATAGGAGATTCTGCTTTTTACCATGTATCTGCACTTAAAAAAGTTACAATACCAAGCAGTGTTAAAACCATAGGGGTTTCTGCATTTTATGAAGATAATCTTAGAGAAATAAAAATACCTAACAGTGTTACGAGTATTGGTGACAGTGCTTTTGTGTATGCGCTTGACAGTTCATATTCATCAGCAAGTATTACAATCGGTACCGGTCTAAAGAAGATAGCTGCATGGACCTTTTTTGGCTGTTATCCATCAAGTATTATTGTTCCTGATAATGTAACAAGTATTGATGAATATGCTTTTGGTGGATTTGGTGAATATGATGTGAAATTAACCATATTAAACCCTAAATGCAAATTTACTGATGAATTTTCAATATATACAAATACTACAAATATTGTAATTTACGGCTACAAAGGCTCTACAGCGCAAACATATGCAAATAAATATTCAAAGACCTTTAAAGAGGCTTCAAGAGTCACTTTAATGCAGACCTCTTTTGTTTACGACGGGAACACTAAAAAGCCGACCGTTGTTGTAAAAAATACAAGTGGTAAAACTCTTACAAAAGGCAAAGATTATACAATAACATTTGCAAGCAGTTCAAAGAATGTAGGAAAATACACTGTAAAAGTTAAGTTCAAGGGCAATTATTCCGGAACAGTAACTAAAACGTATACTATTAAGCCGAAGTCAACAACTGTAAAAAGCCTTACGGCAAAATCTAATGGTCTTACAGTGAAATGGAGCAAAAAAACAGCTCAGGTAACAGGCTATGAAATTCAATACAGTAAGTCAAGCAGCTTTTCATCGGGCAAAACTAAAACTGTTACTGTAAAGAAAAATACAACTACAAGCAAAACAATAAGCGGTCTAAAATCCAATACAAAATATTATGTTCGTATACGTACATATAAAACCGTAAAGGTTAACGGAAAATCTACGAAGTATTATT
Source organism: Clostridiales bacterium (assembly GCA_020860025.1). GTDB lineage: Bacteria > Bacillota > Clostridia > Oscillospirales > Acutalibacteraceae > Eubacterium_R. Next base: position 1,462 of record JAJBVC010000043.1, read on the forward strand.
CAAGCTGGAGCAACGCAAAGAAAGTAACTACAAAATAAATAATAGAACGAAGAGGTTGTCTCACATTTCACTGAGATAACCTCTTTATTTTTTTTGAACAGCTGGAAACATTTAAAGTATTAGATTTGAAAATTTGTTTTAATGCAAAAAATTATGGTTGAGTCGAACGTGCTTTTTTACACTGAATTTTATGCTGCTGTGGCTGCTGCATTTGCTTTGAGAATTTACATATAAATTAAAGTTGCATATAATATATAAATCTGTTATAATATAATGAATGCATTAGGAGTTATAGTGTGATAAATCACACCAATAGATTATATTGCCATCAAAATTTGCCTATGGCATAATTTTGAAGAGGTTTAATTTCCATATACGTCTTATCCGGCTACAGAACAATAAGGCGTATAACGATTTTAATAAAATATTTGCAGCCTGAAAGGCTATGAAAATTGTTATGAGCGAAGAGCAAAGTATAAAGGAAATATTGGATACCTGCGGTCATTATACCGGGCTTACAATGGGTACTTCAATGAAACCGCTGATTCACCATCAGCGTGATAATATAATTATTGTTAAGAATACAGAACGACTGAAAAAATATGACGTCGCTCTTTACGTTACGCCGAAAAACAAGTACATAATGCACCGTGTTATTGAGGTTTATGATGACCATTACGTTATTGTTGGTGACAATTTGTTAAACAGGGAATATGTAACCGACGATATGATTTGCGGTGTGCTTGTCGGGTTTTATAAAAACGGTAAACACTATGTTGACTGCCAAAATTCAAAATTGTATTTGCTCTATTCTAAAATATGGGTTGCTCTTTTGCCGATAAGGCGAATTTTATTGCTTCCGGAAAGAGGACTTGGCTGGATAAAGCGTCATTTGTTTAAAAAGGGGAATTAATTGTGAGCAAAGTAAAGCATACCCGAAGCAAGTCGGATGCCGTCGTAATTAAGTGGCTGTATAACCTATGCTCCGGACAAAAATGGACAATTTTATTTTTGGTTGTAATTAACATAATTTATGCAACCTTTTCCGTTTTCTTTGCCGGTTTTTCAAAAAAGGTTATCGACGCTGCGACTGTTGATAATGATTTAAATGAAGTTATAAAGTACGGAATTGCAATGTTCGGTGTAGTCCTGCTTCAAATGATTTTTTCAATGGGCAGCAGTGCTGTTTCGGAGCGTTGCAGCGGCAGAATTGAAATTATACTTAAAGACAGAATACTTGACCTTGCGATTACAAAGGATTTTTCTGCTGTTACCGGATACCATACGGGCGAGCTTCAAAACAGAATGTTTAACGATGCAAATTTAGTTGCTTCAACTTTTACAAACATTTTGCCGGACACTGTTTTCTTTATTACAAAATTAGTCTGTGCTATTGCTTACCTTGTTATACTTGACAGGGCTTTTGCAATGATATTTGTAGTCGGCGGCGTGCTGATTTATTTTATTACAATGTTTTTCCGCAGAAAGTCAAAAGCACTTCATAAAGCTGTGCAGGAGACTGAAGGTAAAACTCGTTCGTTTGTGCAGGAAATGCTTTCAAACCTGCTTGCTGTTAAAGCGTTTTCGGTTGATGAAAAGATTAAAGACCGTGCAGATGATTTACAGGAAAATAATTTTAAAGCAAAGATGCGAAAAAGAAATTTCTCAATTTTTGCAAATGCGTCTTTGGGCGGAGTCTTTAATGTAGCGAGTGTACTTGCTGTTGTTTTCGGTGCGTGGAGGCTTTTAAACGGCGTAATGACTTACGGTGATGTTACGGCAATGATTCAGCTTGTTAATCAGATTAAATCTCCGTTAAACAGTCTTTCAAGCGTAATGCCTAAATACTTTTCAATGCTTGCATCTGCCGAGCGAATTATGGAACTTGAAAATATGCCCGACGAAAAAGTATTTAACGAAAAAGAAATTTCACCGCAAGAAACATACAGTGAATTACAAGCAATACATTTTAATAATATCAGCTTTAAATATGACCGTGATATTATTCTTGACAATACATCGCTGTCCGTTAAAAAGGGCGATTTCGTTGCAATAATGGGAATATCGGGAATTGGAAAGAGTACGCTTCTCAAGCTCCTTTTGGGTGTTTTCAATGTCAACAGCGGTGAAATAGTATTGAAAACAACGCACGGCAATATACCTGTTGATAAATATACACGGCGCCTTTTTTCGTATGTACCGCAGGGAAATATGCTCATTTCAGGTACAATTCGTGATAACTTGACCTTTATAAACGACAATGTAACGGAAAGCGAAATTGAGCGAGCTATTGAAATAAGCTGCTCTAAACAATTTATTGACGAGTTACCGTTAGGACTTGATACGGTGATTGGCGAAAAAGGAATAGGCTTGTCCGAGGGTCAGGTTCAGCGGCTTGCAATAGCACGCAGCCTGCTTTCAAAATCGCCTATTTTGCTTCTTGACGAGGCAACGTCCGCTCTTGATGAGGCAACAGAAAAACAATTTCTAACAAATTTAAAATCTCTTGATAATATGACTTGTATTATTGTTTCACATAAAAAGGCAGCTCTTGAGATTTGTAATAAACGTATCAAAATTCAAAATTGTAAGATTATAAGCGAGGAGTATTAAATGTTAACTACAAAATGGACAAATGAAATTGATTTTTCAAACCCGTTGCCTGAGTATCCAAGGCCACAGTTTGTACGTGACAGCTACTTAAACCTTAATGGTGTGTGGAATTGTTTGGTAACTGAACAGGAAGGTTACCCTACGAGATTTCCAAACAGTATTAACGTTCCTTTCTCACCTGAAACGGAGCTGTCGGGCTTAAATCATAAGCTTATGCCTAACGAGTACATATATTATAAAAAGATATTTGTTCTGCCGGATGGCTTTAACAAGGGCGGAGTGTTTATAAATTTTGGAGCTGTTGACCAAATTGCAACGGTTTATTTAAATCGTAAAGAAGTCGAAACTCACAGAGGCGGCTATACTCCCTTCAAATTTGATATTACTCAATATCTCAAAAAGGGTAAAAATACGCTCGTTGTAGGCGTTAAAGATATGTGCGAGTACAACGAATTTTCAAGAGGTAAGCAAAAAACTAATCGTGGCGGTATTTGGTACAGTCAGCAAAGCGGTATTTGGCAAAGCGTTTGGCTTGAGTCAATGCCTGTCGGAGGTTTGGAGAGCGTTCGTATAACGCCCGACTATGATAATTCATCTGTGCGTTTTGATTATAAGGGCTGCCAAGATGTTGAAGTGCGTATATACGACGGTATGACGTTAATTGCAAAAAGCAAAAAAAGAGTTGTAAAAATTCCTAATTTTAAATCATGGAGCCCTGAAAGACCGTATCTTTATAAGGTAGTTTTCCGAGCCCGTGGTGAATATATTAAATCATATTTTGGTATGCGTAAATTTTCGATTGATATTGACGGCAACGGTATTAAACGTCTTTTTCTCAACAATAAGCCATATTTTTATAACGGATTGCTCGATCAGGGATATTATCCCGACGGTTATCTTACTCCGCCTTCAAATGAAGCTATGGAAAATGACGTGCTTTTTGCAAAAGAAGCAGGCTTTAATATGCTCAGAAAACATATTAAAATTGAGCCTCTTCTTTGGTATCATTACTGTGATGTTCACGGAATAGTTGTATGGCAGGATATGGTCAACGGCGGTGGAAAATACGGACTTGAAGTTTCCGTTCTTCCTTTTATCGGAATAAATCTTGATGATACAAATTATAAAACTTTTCATAGAAAAGATGAAAAAGCAAGAAAGCTGTATTATAAAGAACTTGAGGAAATGATTGACCACCTTTATAATTGCCCGTGTATTGCTGCTTGGGTGCCGTTTAATGAGGGCTGGGGTCAGTTTGACAGTGCAAATGCATATGAATTCATCAAAAAACTTGATAAGACAAGAATTGTAGATACTTGTTCCGGTTGGCACGACAGAGGTAAAACAGACGTTATTTCAAAACATATTTATTTTACACCAATAAAAGTGAAAGCCGGCGATAAGCCGTATGTTCTTTCAGAATTCGGTGGTCTCGGACTTAAAATTTCAAGTCATACTTTTAATGACCGTATGTTTGGATACAAGATATATCACAACAAAATGTCATTGACAAAGGCTTATGAAAGATTATATCGTAACACAATTATTCCACAGATTAAAAAAGGACTTTCCGCATGCGTTTATACTCAGATTTCAGATGTTGAGGATGAACTTAACGGTCTTATGACTTACGACAGAAAAGTAATCAAGATTGATGTTGCGAAGCTTAAAGAAATTAACGAAGAGGTTAAAATATAATGACTCAGTTAGATAGAAAAGACGGAATTAAAGCCGTTATTAAAACAAATAAAGGTGATATGACGTTCGTTTTATTCGACGATATAGCGCCAAAAGCTGTTGAAAATTTTACAACTCACGCAAAAAACGGATATTATGACGGCTTAATCTTTCATAGAGTCATTGAAGATTTTATGATTCAAGGCGGCGACCCGACAGGTACCGGTACCGGCGGCGAATCAATATGGGGCAAACCTTTTGAGGATGAAGTTTCGATTGATGCACGCAACTATTACGGCGCTCTTTCAATGGCAAACAGTGGGCCGAATACTAACGGCTCTCAATTTTTCATTGTTCAGGCTAAGACTGTTTCACGTACACTTTTGTCACAAATGGACGACTTGAAAAATAAAGGATTTCCGCAAAACGTAATTGACACGTATAAGGAATACGGCGGAACTCCGTGGCTTGATTTTCATCATACTGTTTTCGGTCAGATGATTGACGGAGCTGATGTCCTTGAAAGCATTGCAAGAGTAAGAACGGTTATCCAGGACAGACCTGCTTACGATATAACAATAGAAACTATTGAAATAACAGAGTGATTTTGACAAAATAACCTCCTTTTATTGATTATAATAGAATCAATGAAGGGAGGCTTTTTTTGATTATTTATGTAGATGTACTGTTTGTCATCAATTTTTTCATTACATATCTGTTACTGCTTTTAACCTGCTTAATTACAAAGCAAAGCAAAAAGCAAATCAGACTGCTTTTTGCGTCAGCTCTCGGCGGATTATACTCACTTGTAATTTTGGCTGATTCGCTCAGCTTTTTAATTACAGCTGTAGGAAAGCTGATTGTTTCAATATTTATTGTTTTAATCGCATTCGGCTTTGTCAGAATATCGCTTTTTATAAAAAATACAGTGATTTTTTATTTTTCAAATCTTATTTTTTTAGGCGTTATTACCGCAGTTTGTTATATAAGTGACGTTCGGGGTATTACCGTAAATAACAGTACGGTTTATTTTGATATTTCAGCCTCAACGCTTTTATTGTCTGCCGGAGCGGCATATATCCTGTCCGTTATCATTATTAAGCTGCATAATCGGACTTTAGGCAAGGCGGAAATATATTCGCTTACTATATTCAAGAATGAACAGCAAATTCATATGTTTGCCTTTCTTGACAGCGGAAATAAACTTAAAGAGCCTTTTTCCGATTATCCTGTTGTAATTGTTGATGAAAGCAAAATTACTTTTGAAACAGAGCGGATGATACCGTATAACACGGTAGCCGGCGAGGGCGTTTTAAGAGCGTTTAAGCCTGATAAAATTATCATTTCCAACGGTAAAAAATCTCTTGAAACCGACAGAGTGTATGTTGCTGTGTCAAGCGTTGATGATAAAAATTTTTCAGCCATCTTAAATTCGGAAATACTAAATATATGAATACATATAAT
>JAJBVC010000180.1 GCA_020860025.1 Clostridiales bacterium
ATACTATTACGTCTATTATATAACATTTTGTCTATTATTTCAACATTTGAACACAAGTATTAGTTTACAAAATTTTCATAAAGTATTTGTTAATTATACACAATGTAATTGTGATATATTTTTGATAATTTCCGTCTTTTTCGTGTTTTTGTGATGTTACGTCACGCAATTCCAATTCATTTCACGTTTCGTATATTGTTTTCACAAAATGTTTTTTACACAAAAAACAACGTGTACAAACTAAAATGCACACGCTGTTCTTAATATTTATTTATATCAATTTATATCAATATCTTGATTTTTGTACTTTGAAGTTATATTTTTCAGACGGCAAATCAGTGAATAGCTGCCGTCATCCTGCAAAACAGCCTTTCGCCTGTCCTCAACAATATAATATTTTCCGCCCTTTGAGCGTATTCTGTAATGAACTTTAGCCTCGTTGCCCTGTTCGAGCTGCTTGCGAATTGACGCCGTTATCATTTTATATTCTCTTTCGCTGATAAAATCGGCTAAATCTCCGCCGTGATTTTCAAAAAGCTCCGCTCTCGAATAGCCGAGAAATTTTATAAAATCCTCGCTTACAATCTGAAGCTTAAACAGATTTTGAATATCTGTGCAAAAAATCGGGTCGGGCAGATTTTTAAACATAGTCACAAGACTTTCGGACATACGGTCAGCCTTTTCCTCAGCCTTTTTAACGCTTGTAATATCGCTGAACATTGCGTGGAAAACAGGATTTTTTTCTTCGTCATACTGCTGTATCGCCGCATTGAACTTGCACCAGCGAAATTCGTCCTTATGCACAATCGTGCGAAATTCAATATCAATTTGACCGTCTGTCGCCATTGCTTTGCCGATAGCCTGAAAAACAAGGCTTTTATCATCCGGATGAATCAGCTCGTCAAGACGATAAGATGTGTTCCTCTGTACCATTTCCTTTGTGGTGCCGAAAAGACGGCATCCGCCCTCATTAAGATATGTAACGACGATGTGCATATCGGCAGTGACCTTAAAAAGGCAAACTCCGCCGGTTACAAGGTCGATAAGATAATTCATTTTTCTTGCCTGCTGCTGCAAATCCTCCTGCTTTTTTTGCAGTTTTGAAACATCGGCAAGAGTAAGACGGCAGAGAGTCGAACCCTCAAAATTCTGTCCCGTACAGCGCATCAGCACCGAGCTTCCGTCTTTGCCTTTAAACTCTGCGTTAAAATAGACGTAAGGCGAATTTTTCTTGCACAAAACGTGCATAATCTCTTCCCTGTCCGAAGGCTTTATTATATCGTGTAAAAAGAGTTTACCCTGCTTAATTTTCGATGGGTGAACTCCCGCAAAATCGGAAAAATGACTGTCTGAATCGGTTACTCTCAGATTGTCCGCCTTGTCAACCACAAGGTTCATAAATTCGACGTCATTGCCGCCGTTGTCGGCCTCACTTGCCATTCCTCCGCCCCTTTCATTATTTTTTGTTTTCTATACATTACTATGATTTAATCAAGTTTAAAATTCACAAACATATTCCTTGATTTGTAATTATATCACATTCCGCTTTGATTTTGTTAACAAACAATGAAAATTTTAAGCCAAACAAAAAAATGACAAAAAATATATAAAAAATTAAATTTACTATAGGCAATCACGCAGTTTTGTGATAAAATAGTCAGTGTATATTGATATATGTATGATATATATTTATTGATATACGTTATCAGAACAAGTAATTATATTAGGAGAAAGATATGTCTAAAGTATTTCGAGTATTTGTTGAAAAGAAAAAGGGCAATGATATTGAGGCGGTGCAGACTCTTGCCGACCTTCGTGAAAACGCAGGCTTTACCGCCCTTGAGGATTTAAGAATTATCAACCGTTATGACGCACAGGGACTGAGCGAGGATGAATTTAAAACGGCGGTTGAGGAAATTCTGTCGGAGCCTAACCTTGACAATGTATCTTACGAGCTTAGCATAGACGACGGCTGGCGTACGTTTGCGACAGAGTATCTTCCCGGTCAGTATGACCAAAGAGCGGATTCGGCTGCGCAGTGTATTCAGCTTTTGACGGCGGGAGAGCGTCCCGACATTCTTTATGCAAAGGTTATCACTCTTAAAGGCGACATAAGCGACGATGATTTTGAAAAAATCAAGTCTTACATAATTAACCCTGTTGAATCCCGTGTGGCTTCAATGGAAATTCCCGCCTCCCTTGATATGCAGGCTGATACTCCGCCGGACATTATAAGAATTAACGGCTTCATCAATATGAACAATGAAGAAATTGCCGCCTACCACGCTTCAATGGGCTTTGCTATGAGCATTGAGGATTTGTGCTGGGTACGTGATTATTTCGGCAAAACCGAGGGCAGAGATCCGAGCCTTACGGAACTAAAGGTTATTGACACATATTGGTCTGACCACTGCCGTCACACGACGTTTGCGACAGAGCTTGATGAAATTAAAATAGATGAGAGCAAGTACAGCAAGGCTTTAAACGACGCTTTAAATCAGTATTTTGACATTCGCAAAGAGGTTTACGGCAATCGTGAAAAAATCGTTTGCCTTATGGATATGGCTTGTATCGGTACAAAGGTGCTTAAAAAGCGTGGTCTTGTAAACGACCTTGACGAGAGCGATGAAATCAACGCCTGCTCAATTCAGGTTCCCGTTGTTATTGACGGCAAAGAGGAGCAGTGGCTTGTTCAGTTCAAGAACGAAACTCACAATCACCCGACGGAAATTGAGCCGTTCGGCGGTGCCGCAACGTGCCTTGGCGGTGCAATTCGTGACCCGCTGTCGGGACGTGCCTACGTTTATCAGGCTATGCGTGTAACAGGCGCAGGCGATCCTACAACTCCGTTTGAGGACACACTTGAAGCAAAGCTTCCTCAAAGCAAAATTACAACAGGCGCCGCTGCCGGATATTCAAGCTACGGCAACCAAATCGGTCTTGCAACAGGTCAGGTAACGGAGCTTTACGATGACGGCTACGTTGCAAAAAGAATGGAAATCGGCGCTGTTATCGGAGCGTCACCTAAAGAAAATGTTATTCGTGAATGTCCGCAGGACGGCGACATTATCGTTCTTTTGGGCGGCAGAACGGGACGTGACGGCTGCGGCGGCGCTACAGGCTCGTCAAAGGCTCACAATTCATCATCAATCGAAACGTGCGGCGCCGAGGTGCAAAAGGGTAATCCTCCGACCGAACGTAAAATTCAGCGTCTTTTCCGCAAGGCTGAAGTTGCAAAAATGATAAAACGCTGCAACGATTTCGGTGCAGGCGGTGTTTCCGTCGCTATAGGCGAGCTTGCCGACGGACTTAAAATCGACCTTGACAAGGTTCCTAAAAAATATGACGGTCTTGACGGCACAGAGCTTGCTATTTCCGAATCGCAGGAGCGTATGGCTGTTGTACTTGACAAGAACGATGTAGATAAATTTATAAAGCTTTCAAATGATGAAAATCTTGAGGCTACTCCGGTTGCTGTCGTTACGTCAAACGACAGGCTTGAAATGACCTGGAGAGGCGATAAAATTGTTGACATCAGCCGTGAATTTCTCAACACAAACGGCGTTACGCAACATTCCGTTGCCGAGATTACAGCCATTGACGACAAAAAGAATTATACAAAGCTCGTTCCCGACTGTCTTGCAAATATGAGCAAATCCGACGCTCTTAAAGCAAACCTGGCAAGACTTGAAGTCTGCTCGCAAAAGGGACTTGTTGAACGCTTTGACTCATCAATCGGCGCAGCAACTGTTCTTATGCCGTACGCCGGAAAATATCAGCTTACTCCCGAAGAGGCAATGGTCGCAAAAATTCCGCTTCTTGACGGCGAAACAGACACGGCAACGGTTATGGCTTACGGCTTTATTCCAAAGCTTTCACGCTGGTCGCCGTTCCATTCGGCTGCGTTTGCCGTATCAGAATCTCTTGCAAAGCTTGCCGCCGTCGGCTGCAATCCGTCAAAAGCAAGACTTACTTTCCAAGAATATTTTGAAAGACTGGGCGATGTTCCGACTCGCTGGGGCAAACCTGTATCGGCTCTTTTAGGAGCGCTTTCTGCACAAATCGGCTACAAATGCCCGTCAATAGGCGGTAAAGATTCAATGAGCGGTTCGTTCAACGACCGTGACGTTCCGCCGACTCTCGTTTCATTTGCGGTCGGTATGAGCGAAGCGAGCAAAACGGCTTCTTCAAAGTTCAAGAGGTCCGGCTCGACTGTTAAATTACTTCCGCTTCCCGTTGACGAAGAATCGGGTCTGCCCGACTACGAAAAGGCAATGGCTCTTATGGTTAAGGTATACGAGGCTGTTCGCAGCGGTGAAATCCTTGCCGCTTCGGTCGTTAAAGAGGGCGGTGCCGCCGCTTGCGTATGCAAAATGGCTTTCGGCGACAAGACAGGCTTTACATTTGCGCAAGACCTTGATTTTGAAACGCTCTTTGCCGCTAAAGAAGCATCGTTCGTTGTTGAGCTTGCCGATAAAAATTCATTTGACGGCATAACTCTCGGTACTACAAATGACAACGGCGTATTCATCATTGACGGCGACGTTTTGACTGTTGACGAGCTTATCGACTGCTGGTGCGGCAAGCTCGAAAAGGTATTTGCCACAGATTCGGGCTTAAAGGCACGTATGCCTTATGATGTTCCGCTTAACGAGGAGCGTTCAATATTCGTTGCCAAGAACAAGGTTGCAAGACCTAAGGTATTTATTCCGGCTTTCCCGGGTACCAACTGTGAAATCGACTCCGCAAGAGCGTTTGAAAAAGCGGGCGCCGACGTTTCTGTTCTTGTTGTCAACAACCTTTCCCCATTGGCAATCAACGAAACTATAGACAAAATGGTTTCCGAAATCGAAAGTTCTCAGATTATTATGCTTCCCGGCGGATTTTCCGGCGGTGACGAGCCTGAGGGTTCGGGTAAATTTATTGCAACAACCTTTAGAAATCCGAAAATTAAAGAGGCTGTTACAAAGCTTCTTAACTGCCGTGACGGTTTAATGCTCGGCATCTGCAACGGCTTCCAGGCGCTTATTAAACTTGGTCTTGTACCTTACGGCGAAATCAGAGACATCAAGCCGACAGACCCGACGTTGACATTTAACACTATCGGACGTCACATTTCATCAATGGCGTACACAAGAGTTACGAGCGTAAAATCACCATGGTTTAACAAGGTGAACGCAGGCGATATTTATTCTGTTCCCATCAGCCACGGCGAGGGCAGATTTATTGCAGATGACGACGTTGTTAAAAAGCTGATTAACAATGGCCAGATTGCCACTCAATACGTAAATCTTGACGGCGAAACTGTTGCCGAAATGCCGTTTAATCCGAACGGTTCCGTTTGCGCTATCGAGGGAATTACGTCACCCGACGGCAGAGTCCTCGGCAAAATGGGCCACTGCGAAAGAAAAGGCGACGACCTTTATAAAAATGTACCGTTTGAAAAGGATATGCACATCTTTGAAAGCGGTGTGGAATACTTTAAATAAATAAACAACTGTGTTACTTCTTTTCTAAAACAGATTGTTTCTTTTCCGCTTAAAAGCGGAGGGATTACCGCCTAAAGGTGGGAAAGTGCCTTTAAAAAGGCAATAAATGTGCTACCGCACTGTTTTTCATTTCTTTGCATTGGCAAAGAAACGAAACAAAGAAAACAACTTAGGGGGAGAAGCTCCGCTTATTCCCCCTAAGAACCCCCTCTCTTTTTCGCCGAGCGCACAATGCGCACTTCGGCGAGAGTGCATTATTTAAACAAATAATATTCCAACATTTTAAATACAATTTGCACTTCGGCGAGGGTGCGTTACTTAATACTATGTTTACAGGAGTTTGAATTTTTATGAGTAATATGAAATATGTTGTTGTTCTCTATGACGGTATGGCTGACTATCCCGTGCCCGCTCTCGGCGGAAAAACGCCGATGATGTGCGCAAAAAAGCCTAACATGGATATGCTCGCCTCAAAAAGTGAGGTTGGCTTAATCAAGACTGTTGCCGACGGTTTAAAGCCCGGCAGTGACGTTGCAAATATGAGCGTTATGGGCTTTGACCCTATGAAATATTACACCGGCAGGAGTCCCCTTGAGGCTGCTTCAATCGGCATTGATATGAAGCCGACCGACGTTTCGCTTCGCACTAATCTCGTTACTCTTTCCGAGGATGATTTACCTTACGAGAAGAAAACTATTGAGGATTACTGTGCAGACGATATTTCTACCGAAGAGGCTGAAATTCTTATTAAATACATTGATGAAAATCTCGGCACCGACGAATTTAAGTTTTACCCCGGTGTTTCCTATCGTCACTGTCTTATTTGGGACAACGGCACGACCGACCTTGGAAAAATGACTCCGCCTCACGACATTACGGGTAAGGTCATAACCGAGCATCTTTCAACATCTCCAAACGCTAAACCGCTCCTTGAGCTTATGAAAAAATCATACGATTTGCTCAAAGACCATCCGGTCAACATTGCAAGAAAAAAAGCCGGCAAGCGTCCTGCCAATTCAATTTGGCTTTGGGGTGAGGGCAAACGTCCCGCTCTTTCACCGTTTGAGGAAATTTACGGCATAAAAGGCGCTGTTGTTTCCGCCGTTGACCTTATCAAGGGCATTGGCGGCTGCGCTAAAATGGAGGTTGCCGAGGTTGACGGCGTCACAGGCTACATTGATACAAACTTTGAGGGTAAGGCAAACGCCGCTGTTGAGCTTCTTGACAGAAATGATTTGGTCTACATTCACTTTGAAGCTCCCGACGAATGCGGTCACCGCAACGAGCCGGAAAACAAGGTTCGCTCCATTGAGCTTATTGACGAGCGTGTTCTTCCTATTCTTTTTGACGGCCTTGACAAATTTGACGATTACAAGATTATGATTTTGCCCGACCATCCTACTCCGATTGTTACCCGCACTCATGCAAGCGACCCTGTGCCGTATCTTATTTATCATAAGAATAATGAGATTGAAGGCGTTGAAACAATCAACGAGGAAACAGCCAAATCAACGGGAAATTACATTTCTCACGGCCCAAGTATAATGAAACATTTTCTTGAGGACTGATTTAAACTTATAAATAAAAATTGATGAAAGAAATTAAGTATGTTGAGAAAGTGGTCAGAATTAAGCATTTTGCGAGGATTGCTGTACATTGGTGTCCAGTTGCGGTGCCCAAAATTTTCGGTCGCTTACGCTGAAAATTTTGACCG
>JAJBVC010000085.1 GCA_020860025.1 Clostridiales bacterium
TATCTTTTCACTTTTATAACGCCTTTTTACAAATTCGGTAATATAAAGACCTGATTTCATATAAAGATCGGCAAAAGTGTTATTAGGGTCATCAAAACAGCCGGGATTATTCTCCTCAAGTTCGTCAACCATTTTTGATTGTATAACTAATAATATACGTTATTCTACAATATGTTTAGCAACCACAATTTCTATCTTCTCAGGCTTAATAAAACTTTTATTCTTCAAAGTTCTAATGAAATCATCAAACTCATTGGTGGTAACACATATAACATTATCGATTCCCAAAATGTCACCGGTTGATATCTTATTTTTCACATCTTGAACCTCATTTTCATCTAAAGATAATAGGTAGCATTCTGCTTTCCTATGTACATATTTTAACGCCACAGCTTCCAAATCGGCTTGTTTATATCTTTCACGCAAACTCGTTTTCAGGCTCAAACTTATAGGATAATTTTCAGACGAATAAAGTATAACATCATATATCACATTCGGAACAAATGCTACAGATTCCTGGAGATACATCGGTTTTATATTTTCTTTTACGAGCAACGACGACATTATAAGTTCAAATATATTGCCATTCAATGAATTGTTGCCAGAAACGGGACAATTCCGGTATGCATCCCAACACAATTCAACATATTCTGACGGTAAACACTCATTATTATAATATTCCCAGCAACATTCATCAAAAATTTTTGATGATTTATTTGCACGTTTAATAATTCCTATATCCTTAAGCATACACTTATCATCCTCTCATTTCAAAAATCTAATCTGCAAATTCAACTTTAAAATCTGCTTGCCGTCTGTTTCTTCAATAATTCCGAAGTGATGTTTGGTTTTGCTTGGTGTTTCAAACCTCGTGTTGCTATACAAATACTCTCTGAACTCGTTTCTGTTGTAAATGTGATAGCAAAGAACATCTCCGTCCTCTTTCACAATTATATATCCACCCGTAGCTTCATAGTTGCCATTCCAATGTGATGCGGGCATCATGCCAAGTGCGATATCCGTCATAAGTTCTTTTATCTTATACGGATAGAACACAGCTTTATTATTTTCGTCCACATTACACACATTTTCAGCAATACATAACTCGGTTAATTCGGTAACCTTGTTTGCTTTTCCTCTGTAAAAATTCTCAAGCATATATGCTATGATATTAGGCATCTGCGTATCTACAAGCGTCAAATTTGAGTTAAACACATCGCTATCAAGTTTAATAAACTCAATACCGGTAGCGATTGAATCAAGATAATTAAATTTATCCTTAAATAATCTAAACCGGTGAAAAGTATCTTTTTCTTCATCGGATAAGACATGACCTTTTAATTCATATATAAAATTAGTTGCGGCTGAAGCATTCAACAATGTTGACGGACTGCCAAGTTGCGATTTTATGCTAAAACCCAAAGTAGGCTCAATACCTGTCTTAAAATCGTGTACAACAAGTGTTATATCAGCTTTGTCGGTTGATTTGGCTTTTGTCGTGCTACATTTTATTTTGCTTATAAAGTTTTCAATTACAGGCACTTCAAATGAACCGTCTTTACTCGTTACCCCTTTAATTGACGATAACAATAATTCAGCATTTTTTTGAAATTCAGCAATAGGAATAATTGCAATCTCATCACCTGTACTTTCAGATACAATTTTTATATTTCCATTTCTTATATATTGCCAATTATCATCTTTTTGATTTCGTATTATTTTTAAAATATCGTAATAAATATTCTCAATTTTATGAGTATCGGCATCGGCTGCATACAACTTTCCATCTGCCGCCAACTTAAACAAAGTATACAACTCACTCCATTCACCCTTATTTCCTGTCATTTCTGTGTTCCTCCAATTGTTTCAAACTTTCTCTCATAAATTTAGCCATTTCTTCTACTGCGGGAATTGTAACCGCATTACCGAATTGTTTATACTGTTGAGCCTTGCCTACACCATTCGGAAAAGAGAAGATATCGTTTCCATTTTTGTCGATAAATGCATAATTTATAAAACCTTGAAGCTTGCCCCATTCGCGAGGTGTCATTACACGGATACCTCTATCGTTTAACGGTGTCTTCCTTCTTGGAAGTTGCAAACCCGCAATTCCTTCACGTTTATCTATAACAAGATTACGTTCTTTTCCCGAACCGCCGGTTGCCAATAAAGCATTTGACACGGGAATTTCAATATTTGGCAAATTAACGATTTTGTATCCGAAACCGTTACCCTTGGATTCATGTCTTGCTTTATGTTTTTCTAAAGTGTCCACATAGCCCGATGCCAGGAAAAATTCGGGTTCCGCATTCATTTCAAGTAAATCATTCAAGTCATTATATATGGATTTCTCTCTTTTTTCAGGCAATGTATTTGAAAGATTATCAACCTCATTACCCCAATACGCCCTGTCAAAACCCATTATATATACACGCGGTCTGTTTTGTGGAACACCGAAATTTCTTGAATTTCTTACAAAATTTCTCGCTACGTATTTAATTTTTCCGTTTCCTTGTTCAACTCCTATTACCTTATAATTCAGTTCTTGAACAAGTGTCCTTATTATTGTATCAAAAGTTTCACCTTTATTGTGGGTTATTAAATTATCAACATTTTCAAGCATAAATGCCTTTGGTCTTGTCCTCTTAATTATATCGGCAATATCAAAAAACAAAGTGCCTCTTGTTTTATCGTGAAAACCAAGTTGCTTTCCGGCTCTGCTAAATGCTTGGCATGGAAAGCCTGCGAGCAATATATCATATTCAATATTTTCTACTTTTTTTTTGAAATTCTCTGTTGTAATATCGTTTTTCGGATTATCTCCATACAAATGCTCATAAGTCATACAAGCATACTTATCTATTTCTGCGGATAAAACATTTTCAAAACATCCCGCCAATTCAAATCCGCGTCGTATTCCTCCTATACCGGCGCATAAATCAATCATTCTGTACAACATGATTATATTCCTCTCACTTCTTTTTCTATAATATCTGCGCACGTTTTCACATTTTGCTTTATTTCTTTTCCCCAAAATCTGAGAACAGTCCAACCCTGCTTTTGAAGTTCTTCAGTTACTTCAATATCTCTCTGCATATTTCTCTCGATTTTTGGTATCCAAAATTCACGATTGGATTTAAAATCCTCTTTGCGTTCTTCCCAGTTATATCCGTGCCAAAATTCACTGTCGCAGAATACAGCAACTTTTTTACCTTTGAATATCAAATCGGGCTTTCCTAATATATCGGTAACATTTTTTTGATACCTCAATCCTCTGCTCCACAATTCTTTTCGGAGCATTACCTCAATTACAGAATCTTTATTTTTTACTTGTTTCATATTGTAACTGATTTGTTCTTTTGTCTTCTTCATCTTATCATCTCAATATTTTAAAAGTCGTTTCATAGCCAACTCACAATAATCTCTTGAAATCTCAATTCCCAAAGATTTTCTTCTCAACATTTTGGACGCAACAAGTGTGGTGCCACTGCCCATAAACGGATCCAAAATTATATCATCAGCATAACTGAATAATTTAATGCACCGTTTCGGAAGCTCTATGGGAAACGGAGCCGGATGTCCGATCTTTTTCTTGCTTTCCCCCGGAAAAGTCCACAATCCGTTAGTCCATTCGATAAACTCTTTCTTGGTGATATCCGACTTTCCTTTATTCTCCTTTTTCCATTGCGTCTTATACATGACAACGATAAGCTCAACCGGAGCTATAACATGCGGAGAACTCGCACTCATAAAGCTGCCCCTGGCACCGGAATTTGAAATATTACCTTCATTCCACACAACTGTCGTACGATATTGCCAGCCAATCTTTTTGGCTATACAGGTTATATCCGCACCTACACTTCTTTGCTCGCCTTTGCCGGTATCAATCGGAATATTCATACACAATCTGCCGTCCGGTTTCGATAAATCGTAACATTTTTGCAACCAGCCATGCGTAAATTGCAGATATTCGTCATAATCCAAATCGTCATTTGCGTCACCGTAATTTTTATTAACATTGTACGGCGGCGAGGTAACAATCAAATCTATGTGATTATTGGGTATCCTGTTATCCTCAAGCATATCACCATATATTACAACGGTATTCTCATCTTTATAATATATTTTTGTATTCATAGTTTCACTTTGTAATATTGTAGGGTTCCATTAAATATCTGTTAATTGGCTTTTCTTGTTTGCCAAAAATGCTTACCAAGAAAGGCATAAGCGCTTTTCTCGCTCTGTTTTTTATAACACCTGAATTTTCACCGACTATCATATCGACTTCTATCTCTTTATCTCTTTGATAAGACGAGCCGAGTGATGAATAAGCGTCAGTCGCCCAGATTATATTTGACTTTGTTGTTTTATCTTTTAAAAGCACTTCAAGCAAGCCCATAGCGTTAAGCCGTAATATTTCGTCTTGTATTCCAATTATCACACAGTAGCCCCCTTGAAGCCTTAATATATATTTACACTGAATTTTTATAAATCAGCGAGTAATCCTTTGCATTTACATAGCCGTCTGAATTTACATCAAAAACAGCTGTGGAATCGAATATTGCAGTTGAATAATAATCGGCGGAATAAACCGAATCGTTGATAAAATATTCATTCCACAAAAAGAGCGCATCAGCAGCCGAAATGGTAAATGTTTGCTCCTTTGACGAATCGGTATAAATTATATTTCCGTCGCTGTCAAAGCTGTCAAAGAAAACGGCACATTCCTTTATTTTATAATTAAACGCAGTTTCGCTGCCTCTGAACGCCATATTATATGTACTCAAGCTCTCGTCCTCGTCGCCCATTTGAGCTATCAAAAGCGATGAACAGTTACGATACATTCCTGTATTGGTTTCGCTCACAGACGGCATAATTACCTCCTGCAAAGAGGTACAGTTTTGAAAAGCATAGCGTGAGCAGGAAGTCACTCCCGGAGCTATTACCTTTTTAAGATTCGTGCAATTTGAAAATGCAAATTCGCCGATAGTCGTTACACTTGACGGAAGGATAATAGTCTCAAGATTTTTCATACCCGAAAAGCTGTATTTTGCAATAGTTACAATTTCGGTTGAACTTATTGTTTCGGGCACTTCTATAACAGAATCTTCAAGCGAGCAATAAATTATTGAGCCGGAGCTTGCAGTAATTGAATAATCGCCCGACGTATGTTTCGGCAAAGCGATAAAGTAAAGTTCGCTTTTCCTGCCGTTGTCGGAATAAGCTGTTACAGTGATATAGCAGCGCTTTGAAAAGCTGACTGTAGATTCACCGTCCCAAGCGTAATGTTCTGAAAAATAATCTGTATTAAGAGGTCTTACACGTGCGCCTGACGTGGTAACGTAATAATATATTCTCGTACCCTCGTCGCAAGTAAAATCAATATCGCAGAATCCTGTGCTTGAATTTTGCGTTACAGTGTAGTCAAAGTCGGTATACTCAAGCTCATATCCCGTCACTTCGCTCAAAGCCTCGTAAGCATCCGCCATATCTCTGTAAGTATTATTTTCATTCGGCGAATCCTCTGTACTGTCGATAATGCTTTTTATCTCAGCCGGAGTCAAGCTGCTGTCAGCGCTTATCATCATTGAAGCGATTGATGCAACTATAGGGCAAGAGGCGGATGTTCCGCTCCAATATATTTCCTCATCACGATAGTAACTGCGAACATTAACACCCGTAGCGTAAGTTGTAATATCGCCGTTATAGTTACTGCTGCTGTACTTTACACAGTTTACACTCATATTGCCGACCGATATAACCTCGGAATATTCCGCAGGATAATAGTCGTACTCGTCTAAATCATATGCGCTGTTGCCGGCTGCCGCAACAATTGTTACGCCTTTATCGTAAGCACTTTTTATCGCATTGTAAACAGAGGTCACATTTTGAGTTGAACCGAAGCTTAAATTAACAACATCGCAGCCTTGCGTGGCAGCTTTTGACAATGATGTTACAACAAGAAGTGAAGAGATACTTCCGCCGCTTGAGCTCTCTGCGTTATATGAATAGAAAGTTACATTTTCAGGTGTGTTATAGTAAAGTGTTCCGGCAACGTAAGAACCGTGATAAGAACTGTCGTCAAGCGAATCCTCTCCGTTTACAAGCCTATCGCCGAAAATGTCGCTGTTTTCAACTCCGCAATCGATTATGCCGATTCTGACCTCTGACAAATTTGTATAATACGTATCAAGCAGTTTCAGCGCATCGTCAACATTGCTGTTAGCCGTGCCGTAGCACTTTGGGTCGAGATTTTCATCATCGCAAAACTCAAAAAGCACTTCTCTCTCGGCATATTCAACGCTGTCAAGAGAATTATAATATTCAAGCGCATCGGCAAGCTGAGCTTCATTTTCAAACTGAAGGTAAGTAAAATTATTCCATCCGTCGGCAACTTCACTTGCGTTTAACGTGTCAACCGAGGAGTTGCCGCTGCTCTTAACAATAAGACGCAGTTCGGCGTCGCCGTCAAACGATTTAATCTGAGTTTCAAACTCGTCAATTTGTTTTAGCTCGACAGCAGTTGTTATTTTTTCAGCAAGACTTTCCATCCCTATTGAAATGCACGGAATTATAAGCACAACAACAAGAATAACTGCAAGAGCGGTTGATATTTTGTTTTTTGCGTTTAGTGCCTTCACGACTTTCACTCTTCTTTAATTGTTTTTAAAAAAATATTTAATTTGTGCGATCACCAATTATCAAAGCATAAATCTCCTTAAATTAAATACTATCACAAAACAGTGCAAATTGCAAATAAATTAGACTTTATAAATTTTTAGTACGAAAAAAAGGACTGCCTTGCAAATTATTTTACAAGACAGTCCTTTTAAGTTTAAGTATAATTATTATGCCTGTGCAGGAGCACCAACAGGGCAAACAGATTCACAAGCGCCGCACTCAATACAAGTATCAGCGTCAATTACGAACTTGCCGTCACCCTCAGTGATAGCACCAACAGGACATTCAGCAGCGCAAGCGCCGCAAGAAATACAATCATCTGAAATAGCGAATGCCATAACATACACCTCCTACATCTAACTTATTATTACTATAACATAATAATTTAAAAAATCAAGTGATTTTTAAATATTCATAAATTTTCCGATGTAGTTATGATTTTTCTTATCTTCATCGGACTTTTGTATGAGTATAATTGAAGGTTATTATTCTTTCTTTA
>JAJBVC010000067.1 GCA_020860025.1 Clostridiales bacterium
GTCACAAATATCGTCTGCCGTCTGTGTAACGCTGATTGAATCGGATGAACTTGATGAAGAAGATGATGTTCCCGATGTACCTGATGAGCTTGTTTTGCTGTCAAACGAGTCCGAACTTGACGATGCTGTTGATGATGCTGATGTTGATGAACTTCCGCCGGAAATATCATAAGTTTGAACACTGCAGCCACCGTAATAATTCTGAACGGCTTTCATATACGTTTTAGCTGCCGATATAAGCTCGCTTTTCGTAACGCTGCCTGATTTATAGCCGGATAAAGCGGATGTATACTTCGTTTTTGCTGTAACGAGTGATGTTCCCGCTGAATTAAACGCTGTAAGTGCCTTGTCATAAGCAGTCTGATAAGATTCTATTGCACTGAGTGCTTTTGCATAAGGAGTATATGCGCTGTTCTTTTCACTTTCGGCATCATTTAAAGTATCTTCGTAATCAGTAAGCGTGGCAACAGCGTCATTATAACTTTCAAGTGCAGAATCATATGAACTTTGAGCTGAAGAAACCGCACTTTCAATATTTTCCTCTTCTCTTTCAATCTGTTCCTCAAGCTCGGAAGTATCAAGAGTACAAATTACGTCGCCCTCTTCAACAACGTCGCCGACAGCTACATTCACGGTCTTGATTGTGTAAGAAAGAGATGTTGTAACGCTTGACGTCTCGGCACTTTCAACGGTTCCTGTTGCCGAAATGCTATTTTCCAAATCGCCTTTTGAAAGCGTTGTTGTTCTGATAAAAGAATAACTTGTGGTTGAACTGTTGTCACTTTTGAAAGCGAACACGCTTGCGATTACTATTGCAGCAACGAGTAAAATACAAATTATCGCCGTAAGCACTTTGTGCTTTTTTACCCATTTTTTAAACTTGTTTTCTTTTTTCGGCTTGTCGCTCTCAACATCTGTCGAAACGGCATTATTGTCAATGTTATTAACGCTGTCGTAAATATTAGTCTTTGTTTTTTTCTTACTCATCGTCGCTCACCGTGTCCTTATTTTCATTGAAATTAACATTGCCGTTGTCGGTTTCGGCTTGTGGTTCGTTATTTGTTTCTGTTTGAACATCGTTTTCCGCCGACTGTTCAACATCTGTTTTCAATTCTGTTTCTGTTGCAGCTTCCGATTCCGTTTCAGTTTCCGATTTCGTTTCTTCTTTAACTTCAGTCTCTGACGGAACTTGATTTTCACTTATAGGCTCTGCCTGAGGTATCGGCGCTGTTTGAGGCTGAGTAAAGCCGTTTGATTCAATTTGAACAGGGCTTTCGTCGTTTGTTTCACCTTTGGCTTTCTTTTTCCTGCCGACAGGAAGTGAACAGGAAAGTCCTGCTGCAAGCGCTAAAATCACTGCAAAGACAACGGCAACAGCAAGATTTATCCAGATATTATTTGTACCGTTTGTATCCTGCTCCTGCATACCGTTTCTGTCGCCACGTCCTTCAAATGTTCTGTCGTCACTTTGTTCGGTAGAATCATCTGTTGTGCCATCGCTCTGTTCGGCAGAGTCCTCTGTTGTACTGTCGTCAGTCGCAACAGTTAAGGCTACGCTGATGCTTTCAACATTTTCGCTGTCGTTCTGCGTTTGATTGTCGCCCTGCATATTGCCTCTGCCGAAATCGCTGTCGCCGTCAAATTTACCTTTGGCTCCTGCGTTTGTTGTTTCGTTATCACTGTCCGTACTGTCTGTAGTATCTATATCGTCAAACTGCTGCGACATAACGGCATTTGATATTGGTTGACTTACGGCGGCGCCTATTCCTGCACCTACAACTGCGAAAACCAAAACTACAGCAAACGCTTCGGTAAATAACTGCTTTCTAATCGCTTTAACCGTAATACCCGAGCTTATCATTTGATTAAATTCGCCGCTGCGTTTCTTCGTTGAAACTGTGTTTATTATAATAATCAAAGCTATGCCGACTACCGCTATAACGGCGGCAATAATATAACCTGTACTTGATGATGTACCGTTCATCTGCCTTGCATTTTGGTTTGGCATTTGATTTTCGCCGTCATCACTCGGCATTTGACCTTCATCGCCGCTTGGCATTTGACCTTCACCGTCTTCGTTATCAAATGAAGGGATTGTTGATTCATCACTGCTGTCGTCACTTTCGCCGGGTGCTGCCTGCTCTATATCGCCACTAAAATCGTCTGACTGTTCAAAGTCGCCTGAAAATGAACTCTCGCCGTCCTGACCTGTGCCCATATTTCCTCTGCCCATTCCTGATCCCGGAATACTTACCGACAAAGATATACAAATTGCTGCGGCAGCAATAAGTGCCACCAATGCGGATAATATTGTTCTTGATTTTGCACGTTTAATACCATCAAAAAATGCTTTCATAGTTGCTGTTACTCCTTTTAGTGATTTATTTTACCGAAAGTCTAACATATGCTTTTGATATTTTTGTGATAAAAGAGTTAAAAAAACTTAAAACGAGACTGCAAACAAAATGTTTTTACAGCCTCGTTTTTTAACCTATAAAAATAATGTATTTAATATTAAGACGGCAAATTGCTTTCATCAGTAAGCATTTTAGATTGATTTTTGTTAAGCGGAAGTGAAAAATAAAATTCAACTCCATCCTCAACATTTTTGACCCCGTATTTGCCAAAGTGCTTGTCTATAACTGTTTTTTCTATATAAAGTCCCAAGCCGACATTATTATTTTCGGTTCTTGTTCTTGCTTTGTCGGACTTATAAAATGCAACCCAAATATTATCAATATCGCTTTCAGCTATATTTTTGCCCTGATTTTTAACATAAAGCGTCGCATCATCAACACCCTTTGAAAGCGTTATTTCTATTTTTTTGCCGTTATCGGTATGATTTACGGCGTTTGCTACATAATTTTTAATAGCCTGCTCCAGATATTTTCTGTCGCCGTTTATATTAACACCGCTGTCGATATTTACACTGACGTCATAATCCTGAAATACGGGAACATATTTTGAAAACGTCTGCTCGCAAAGCTCTGAAAAATCAAAATTTTCAAAATTCATTTTTGAAAGTCCGCTTTCGATAGAGGAAATATCAAGCATACTCTTTACCATTTCATTAAGGTTATTTGTCTCTTCAATAATTACATCGCAGTAATAATCCTTGTCTATACCGTCAATATTGCATTTTAAGTTTTCGCTGTATATTTGAAGAAGTCCGAGCGGAGTTTTCATCTCGTGAGAAACATTTGCAATAAATTCACGGCGAAGCTGTTCAATTTGCTTTTGATAATCTATATCTTTTTTTAATGCCTCGTTTGCAATTTGAAGTTCCTCTATTGAATTCTTCAGCTTTGTTGACATTGTATTTATGCTAACCGCAAGATTTGAGAGTTCTCTTGTTGACGCAGTTTCGTCAGCAAATTCGGAAAAATCAAGATTAGATAAATTTTTCGCAACACGTTCAACTGACGTTATCGGTGACGTTATGCTTTTTGAAAACAGAAATGCAATAATAACACCTAAGATAAGTGCGGCAACGGAAATCATAATACTGATTTGAGTAAACATTGAAATACTGTTATCAATAGATGAAACTGAAAGCGTCATTATAACGTCAACATCATCGCCGTTATAGTCAAACCTGCCTGTAAGCTGTAAAGTTGACATGCCTTCTTCACGTTGCTCGGTAACTATAGTTTTAGGAGTTTCGGAAAAATTGTAATTCTCCGATAAGTTCGGCTCATCCGGCAAAAATGGCTTGTCCGACATCTTATCCATCTTATTAAACGGCGACGTGCTGTAAACCACTTCATTATCTATCATCAGCACAGTTTGGATTGAATGTACATTTTGCAAATCCATAGCGATTGAACTGACATCGTTAAGGTCGTCGGTATAATTCTTTTTAACCTCATAAAATGAGCTTTCAATAGTATTCTTTTTTTGCCATATAAAATAAGGCCTTGCCAAAAACAAGTTAAATACAAGCTGACTTATAAGCACAAGAAGCATCAAAAAGGCAAAGCATCCGAGTATCTTCGTACGAATTGAAGTATGTGTTTTTTTCATTTTCTATCATCACAGCCTTTAAACTGCAATAGTAACAGTAACCGAAAACGCCTTGCTGCAGCTGACAAGACGTTAATATTTTTTAATATTATACCATATAGAAATTTTTATGGCAATATAAACGGTTTTACGACACCGAAAACTGATAACCGACGCAGTGAATCGTTTTGATATAATCAGAATGCGGCGCAAGCTTTACTCTCAACTGTTTAATATGAGTATCTACGGTTCGTATGCTTCCGTCAAAATCATAACCCCACACATTGTCAAGAAGCTGTTCTCTTGAAAATGTCATTGACTCGTTTACGACAAGATATAAGAGCAGTTCATATTCCCTGCGTGTTAAATCAAGGTCATTGCCGTCAACAGATACTATTCTTTTGCCTGTGTTGATTGTGAGTGCGCCTGCCGTTATTTCATCTGTTGCGGCTTTGCCGAATCTTCTGAGCACAGCCTCTACTCTTGCAAGCAAAAGAGATGGAGAAAACGGCTTTGAAATATAATCATCGGCTCCGCAGTGGAAGCCCTTTAACTGGTCATATTCCTCACCCTTTGCGGTAAGCATTATAATCGGAACAAGGCAAGCTTGGTCACGAAGCTCTTTTAAAACGGAAAATCCGTCCTGAACAGGCATCATAACATCAAGAAGCATAATGTCGATTTTTGTATTATACTCATAATACATATCAAGCGCTTCTCCACCGTCGTACGCCTCAAGCACGTGAAACTTATTCGCTTTAAAAAAGTCCCTTAACGCACGTACCATTTTCACTTCATCATCAACAATTAAAATACATCTTTTATTATCTATCATTTTTATCACCATACTGATTCTATAATATAATTGTGATAAAGTTGTGATATATTTATGAATTTGTCAGAAATAAATTTACGTTTGCATAAGATTACGAAGTTTAATAAGAATTGCTTTCTCCTTTCTTGAAACCTGAACCTGAGATATCCCGAGAGCCTTTGCCGTTTTTGCCTGAGTATATCCTTTATAATAACGCATATCAATAAGCGACTGTTCCGTTTTGTCAAGATGTTTCATAAGCTGATGAACCGAAATGCGGTCAAAAAGCTGTTCGCTTTCATCAACCGGAATATCTATTGTATTTTCGCCGTCCTCACCACACGAATTAAGTGACACGAGCGGAGATATAACATTTAAAATTTCAGCCGTTTCCTCCGCTGTGCAATCAAGCATATCGGACAACTCCTTCACCGTCGGTTCACGAAGTTCACGGTTAATAAATTTTTCACGAAGCGCCTGTGCCTTAATAGCTTTTTCCTTCAGCGAACGGCTGACCTTAATTGCTCCGCCGTCACGAAAAATTCGACGAATTTCGCCCATAATTACGGGAACGGCATATGTTGAAAATGCAAATCCCTTTGACTCGTCAAAGTTATCGACCGCCTTAATAAGCCCGACACATCCGCTTTGAAATAAGTCGTCATAATCCGTTCCCCTGCCACGAAAACGATTGGCAATCGAATGAACAAGTCCGATATTTGATTTTATCATCTCTTCCCTTGAGCCTGTTACCATTTTGACTTGCCTTCAATTTTCTTTGTTAGAGTAACGCTTGTCCCCTTTTCGGTCGAGGATTTAACCTTAACTCTGTCGCAAAAGCTTTCCATAACAGTAAATCCAAGACCTGCACGATCGCCTTCCCCTGTTGTAAAAAGAGGCGTCATAGCCTTAGTAACGTCCTGTATTCCGCAACCCTTGTCACGAACGGTGATTTTTACAATGTTATTTTCAAAAATCACACCCGTTATGTAAATTTTGCCGTATGTATTTTCGTAGGCGTGGACAATACAGTTTGTCACCGCCTCACTCACCGCCGTTTTTAAATCGGCTATCTCCTCAAGCGTTGGGTCAAGCGACGTAACAAAAGCCGACACTACAACTCTTGCAAATCCCTCGTTGACGCTTTTGCTGTCAAGTGTCATTTTGAATTCATTTAACTTCTTCATTTTTAAGCTCCTTAATAATGGAAATTCTGCCAAGTCCGGCAAGCTCCATAATCTTTTTTGTTTGCGGCGTAACATTTTTTATTTCTATTCCCGCCGACGGAAGTATACTTTGCAGTAAACGGTAACGCCCCATAACCAAGCCTATACCCGATGAATCCATAAAAGTGACGTTGCGAAAATCAATTATGAGGTGGCACGGCTTATTTAACATAACGGCATTATCAATTTCTTCACGAACTTCTCCCGCCGTATGATGGTCGATCTCCCCGATTAAATAGGCAATCACCACATTGCCGCTTGTTTCAACAGTAACATTCATCATTTTTCACTCCAAAAAAATAAACCTATTTGCTAACATAGTAGCAAATAGGTGATGAATAATTTATCAAATTTTGTATTAAAGCAATTCTTTTCTGACATCACGGGCAAGATAAAAAGAACCGCATACAAGAAGAAAATCATAATCTTTAATTTTAACAGCGTCATGAGGATTTTTAACCACCGTAACGTCACCGCAATATTTTCTTGCGGCATCGGCTAAATCCTCGGCTGTCATTGCCCTATAATATGACGGCTGCGTTGCAATAATTCGACGGCAATGCGCAGAAATGATTTTTAAATACGAATTAACGTCTTTGTCACGCATCATACCGATTACAGCAGTAATTTCTCTGTTTTTCGGCAGATTTTTTTCAAGAGCAAGCGCACCGCCGACATTGTGCGCTCCGTCAAGCATAATATTTTCGCCGATAAGCTCCTGACGAGCACCCAGCTTAACTCCAATCTCCACAGGTGAAAAATTCAAATATTTGAGAGCCGTATTTACAAGAGCAAGATTATTTTTCTGATAATCGCCGTTTTCGCCGACAGAAATCACTTTTGCATTTACCTTTTTTGCATAGTCTTCAAATATATGATTCACCGATTTATTCGGATATAAAACAACTGCGCTTTCAGACTTAATTATTCCGGCTTTTTGCTCGGCAATTTTTTCAAGAGTATCGCCCAAAAAATCCGTATGGTCCATAGAAACAGACGTTATAATTTCAAGAATGGGAGAGCTGATTACGTTTGTAGAATCGTCCTTACCGCCCATACCGCATTCAACTACAGCAAAATCGACTTTTTCGTCTTCAAAATATTTGAACATAATCGCAGTCAGAAGTTCAAATTC
>JAJBVC010000133.1 GCA_020860025.1 Clostridiales bacterium
GAGGTATTTTTATGTCATCAGATAAAAAAGATGCTCTTGACTCTGCGGTTAAGCAGATTGAAAAAAAGTTTGGTAAAGGTGCCGTTATGCGCTTGGGTGAAAATCCCGACCTAAAGATAGGAGCTATTTCAACAGGCTCGCTTACGCTTGATATTGCTACAGGTATCGGCGGTATCCCAAAGGGAAGAATTGTAGAAATATACGGCCCCGAATCAAGCGGTAAAACTACGCTTGCACTTCACTGTATTGCCGAGGCTCAAAAGGCTGGAGGAGAGGCTGCTTTTGTTGACGCCGAGCATGCGCTTGACCCAATTTATGCGGCAAATCTCGGTGTTGATATTGATTCGCTTCTTGTGGCTCAGCCCGATTACGGCGAGCAAGCTCTTGAAATTGCCGAACAGCTTGTAAGTAGCGGTGCTATTGATATAGTAGTTATCGACTCTGTTGCGGCTCTTGTACCGAAGAGTGAAATTGAGGGCGATATGGGTGACAACCACGTAGGACAGCACGCACGTCTTATGTCGCAGGCTCTGCGTAAGCTTACAGGTGCCGCAAATAAAACAAACTGTGTTATCATATTCATTAACCAGCTTAGAGAAAAAATCGGTGTTATGTATGGTAATCCTGAGGTTACAACAGGTGGTCGTGCACTTAAATTTTTCTCATCAATGCGTATTGATGTACGACGTATTGAGCAACTTAAAGCGGCAGGTTCTGAATTTGTAGGTTCAAGAACACGTGCCAAAATCGTTAAAAACAAGGTAGCGCCTCCTTTTAAATCAGCTGAATTTGATATTATGTACGGTACAGGCATAAGTAAAACAGGCGAAATTCTCGATATGGCTGTTGAGTACGATATTATACATAAAGGCGGTTCATGGTTCTCTTACGGCGACCGCCGTCTCGGTCAGGGCAGAGATAATGTAAAAGAGTTAATTAAAAATGACCCTGAATTTGCTGATGAGCTTGAAAAGAAAATCAAGGATAAGCTTGCAGAAATCAGCGAGCAGTCGGAGCATAAGTATCAGGCAAAGGCAGCACCAAGAGCAACTACCGATATAGACGATGAAAAGTCGTCTCCAAAAACAACACGTGCCGCCGCCAAAGCAAAGCTCGATATTGCGGTTGAGGATGATGAGGACTGATGATTTTAACGCACCAAAAGGGCAGGGGAACTAAAATTCACCTGCTCCTTGATGATGAATATGCCATTACTACAGATGAAAATTTCTGGCTTGATAATTTCATTCCCGACGGAACCGATATTGACGAGAAAGAATGGCAGGAGCTTGTTGTTAAAATCAATTATAAAAAAGCACTCAACAAATGCGCTGATTTCCTTTCGCTGAGGGAACATTCTGTTAAAGAGTTAAAAACAAAGCTTTTGCGTACTGTTGACGAGGTTAGTGCCGACAAGGCTATTGAGCGTTATATTGAAGCCGGCTATCTTGATGATAAGCACTTTTGCGAAAGTCTTGTTGATTATCTTTTCAGAGTTAAAAAATTTTCTTTTCTGCGCATTAGACATGAATGTCACAGACGTGGCGTTGATGATGATATCATTAAGCAGGTGCTTGATGATTACGGCATTGATGATGTAGTTACAGTTACAGGACTCTTAAAAGGTAAATATCACGATAAACTCGAGCAGGATAACGGCAGGGATAAGGTTATTGCTGCTTTGCAGAGAAAAGGCTTTTATTATTCAGACATTAAGTCGGCGTTTCGTAGGTTAGAAGAAGATAATGAAATATAAAGTTGGTATGATTTTGCTCGGATGCCCAAAAAATCAGGTTGACGGCGAACTGATGCTTGAAAAATTAAATAAAAGCGGATTTGAAATTGCGTCAAGTATTGAGGACAGCGATATAATGATTATTAACACCTGTGGCTTTATTGAAGACGCAAAGAGAGAAGCTATTGATACAATTCTCGAGGTTGCCGAATATAAGATGGCAGGTCTTATTACGGCGATAGTTGTTACAGGATGCCTTGCTCAGCGTTATCAGGATGAAATTTTAAAAGAAATTCCCGAAGTTGATTCGGTAATCGGTATCGGTGCTGACAGTGACATTGTAAAGGTCTGCCAAAAGGTGCTTGTAGGCGTTAAAACAAGTTTTTATCCCGACAGGCAATTACCCCCTCTTGAAGGTGAAAGAATGCTTTCTACATCGCCACATTGGGCATATTTAAAATTAAGTGACGGCTGTGATAATAAATGTTCCTACTGTGCTATACCTTTAATAAGAGGCGGTTATAATGAGCGCCCTATTGAAAGTATTATAAACGAGGCAAACAGTTTGGCTGACAAAGGTATAAAAGAACTGATTTTGATTGCACAGGATACTACCAAGTACGGCTTACAGCTTTATGGCGAATATAAACTTGCAGAGCTATTAAAGGAACTTGTTAAAATTGACGGTATTAAGTGGATTAGGCTTTATTATTGTTATCCGGACAGGATTACCGACGAGCTTATTGACGTTATTGCAAATGAGGATAAAATATGCTCATATATTGATATTCCGCTTCAGCACTGTAATGAAAATATACTTCGTTCAATGAATCGAAACGGTTCTTACGATACACTGAAATCCCTGCTTAATAAGATGAGAGACAGGATTGACGGTTTAACGCTGCGAACAACTTTTATGGTTGGTTTTCCCGGTGAAAGCGAGCAGGATTTTTCGGAGCTTTGCCGCTTTGTTAAGGAAATGAAATTCGATAAAATGGGTTGCTTTTCTTACTCGCCTGAGGAGGATACGCCCGCTTTTGATTTTGAATGTCAAATTGACGATGAAATAAAAAAGCACAGAGCCGAAGTCCTTATGGATATTCAGTATGGCATAACCGAACAGGCAAATAAAGAAAAGATCGGCAATGTTTATGATGTTATTGTTGATACTGCCGAAAGTTCAAAATATACAGGTCGTGCCTATTTTGACTCGCCTGAAATTGACAGCGGTATTATTTTTACTTCAGATGTTCCGCTTTCAGTAGGTGAATTCGTTAAGGTCAGAATAACTGATTATGACGGATATGATTTGATAGGAGAAAAGATATGAATTTACCTAATAAAATTACGGTTTTCAGATTTTGCTGTATACCGTTTTTAATGGCTTTTGCTTACATTGAATTTCCGTATCACTGGGTTGCTACGCTCATAGTTTATTTTATTGCCTGTATGAGCGACAAAGCAGATGGTATTATTGCAAGGAAAAGGGGACTTGTAACCGATTTCGGCAAGCTTATGGATCCTCTTTCGGATAAAAGCCTTGTATTCGCTGCATTCATAATTCTGATTGATATGGGATGGCATACAGATATTTGTATTATGCTTATGCTTGCAAGGGAATTTCTTGTAGCGGGAATACGTATGGCGGCAGCATCGACAGGTGAAGTTATTGCCGCTAATGCTTTTGGCAAGGCGAAAACCTTTTTGCAAATGGCAACAACAGGAATGACGTTTCTTCTTCTTGCAATAGGTGAGGGAAGTGCAGATATTACTATGTCTACACCGTGGCTTAATGTTTACTGCACGATTGCATTTTGGATTGTAGCTTTTGTTACGGTTTTGAGCGGTCTGATTTACGCAAAGGATGGCTGGTACCTTATTAAAACAAAATAATTGTTGCAAATTTTAAAAAATCAGATATAATAGTATTGATAAAGAAAAACTATGATAAAGAGAAGTAGTCGCCAAGCTTTTTAGAAAGAGAGCAAATTACCAGCTGAAAGATTTGTATAAAAAGCCCGATGAAATGCACTTTTGAGTTGCCCAAAGGAAATTTAAGTATTTTGGGTCGGGTCGCTTCGTTAAAGGCGTAAGCTGTATTATGCAGTAAAGTATAAAATAGAGTGGAACCGCAGTTTTACATTGCCTCTGTCATTTGACAGGGGCATTTTATTTTTTTTGGGAGGTAATTGTAGGTATTATGTTCGATTCTTTTAAAGAAGACGTTAAAAGCTTTATGGAACACGATCCTGCCGCTAGAAGTCCGATTGAAATTATATTATTGTATCCCGGTTTTAAGGCTCTCAGAAGCCACAAAAGGGCTAATTGGTTTTTAAGGCACAATATGCCTTTTATCGCACGGTGGATAAGTCAGCGCTGCGCTCATAAAACAGGAATAGAAATTCATCCGGGCGCTATTATTGGCAGACGTGTTTGTATTGACCACGGAAGCGGAATTGTTATAGGTGAAACGACTGAAATCGGCGATGATGTTATGATTTATCAGGGTGTAACTCTCGGCGGAACAGGTAAGGATGTTGGAAAAAGGCATCCCACGATTGAAAACGGAGTTATGATAGGTTCGGGTGCAAAAGTTCTCGGCCCGATTACTGTCGGCAGAAATGCAAAGGTTGCCGCAGGTGCTGTAGTTGTTAAGGACGTTGAACCGAATTCAACAGTCGTTGGTGTTCCGGGCGAAGTTGTCAGAATAGACGGCGAGCGTGTTGATGACCTTGACCAAATTCATATTCCGGATCCGCTTATGAATGCAATTAAAATAAATCAGGAAAAAATCAGCGATTTACAAAAAGAAATTGAAATTTTAAAGGAGCAGTTAAATAAATGAAAATTTACAACACAATGACAAGGCAAAAGGAAGAGTTCATTCCTGTAGATGAAAATGAGGTTAAAATTTATGCCTGCGGCCCTACGGTTTACAATTATATTCATATTGGTAACGCAAGACCGCTTTGCGTTTTTGACGTGCTTCGTCGATATATGGAATATAGAGGAATGAATGTAAAATTTGTTCAGAATTTTACTGATGTTGACGATAAAATTATTAAGCGTGCAAATGAAGAGGGTATTACCTTTGAGGAAGTTTCAAAAAAGTACATCAAAGAATTTTGGACTGACGCTCACGGCTTAAATTTTAAGGAAGCAACGGTTCATCCAAAGGCAACTGAAAATATTGACGAGATAATTGAAATTATAAAAATTCTTGAGGATAAAGGTTATGCCTATGCAGTTGACGGCGATGTCTATTTCAGAACGCTGAAATTTAAGGAATATGGCAAGCTCAGTCATCAGCCTATTGAGGACTTGCAGTCGGGTGCAAGAATTGCCATAGGTGAAAAAAAGGAAGATCCGCTTGATTTTGCACTTTGGAAAAGCGCTAAAGAGGGCGAGCCGTACTGGGAGTCTCCTTGGGGTAAAGGCAGACCGGGCTGGCATATTGAATGTTCCGCTATGAACCGTCGTTATCTCGGCAAGACTATTGATATTCATTGCGGCGGTCAGGATTTAATTTTCCCGCACCATGAAAATGAGATTGCTCAAAGTGAATGTGCAAACGGCTGCACATTTTCAAAATACTGGATGCACAACGGTTATATAAATGTCGATAATGTTAAGATGAGCAAATCGCTCGGTAATTTCAAAACAGTTCGTGAAATTGCCGATGTTTACGGTTATGAGGTTATACGTTATTTTCTTATTTCTTCGCATTACCGTTCGCCGATAAATTACAGTCTTGAAATAATTGAGCAGTGCAAGTCGGCTCTTGAACGCCTTTATACGTGCCGTGACAGCCTTGATTTTGCTATTAAAAACGCAAAAGATATTGATGACGACACGAGTCTTATAAATCAAATAAATTCTCGAAGAGAGCAGTTTATTGAGGCTATGGACGATGATTTAAATACGGCAGACGGAATTGCCGCTATTTTTGAACTTGTTAAGGATATAAATACAAAAATTCTTGATAAAGACGTTTCGTTAAATGTTTGCAAAACAGCCGCTGATGTTTTTGACGAGCTTTGCTCGGTTCTTGGTATTCTTTATAACCGTAAGTCAAATGACCTTGACAGTGAAATTGAAGAGCTTGTTAATAAGCGTCAGGAAGCAAGAGCGAATAAAGATTGGGCAACCGCCGATAAAATTCGTGACGACTTAAAGGCTAAGGGTATAATTCTCAAGGATACACCTCAGGGTGTTACATGGACAAAGGAATAGATATAAATATGGTTGATAAAAGAAAATTTAAAGATACAGAGGTTTCGCTTCTCGGCTTAGGTACAATGAGACTGCCATGCAAAACACCTCTTAAGCGTGAAGCAAATCCGATGATTTCTTATGACAAAGCACAAAACCTTGTTGATATTGCATATGAAAACGGCGTAAATTATTTTGATACGGCTTTTATGTATCATGCCGGTAAAAGTGAAAAATTTATCGGCTCAGCGTTAAAGAAATATCCACGTGAAAGCTATTTTCTTGCAGACAAGCTTCCGATATGGATGTGCCCAAAGAAAAGCGATATGGAAAAAGTATTTTCAAAACAGCTTGAAAGAACGGAACACGATTATTTTGATTTTTATCTTCTTCACTCGCTCAATAAAGAAAATTTTGAAAAATGCGAAAAATTCGGCGCTTATGATTTCTTGATTAAAAAGATGGAAGAGGGTAAAATTAAAAATATAGGTTTTTCATTTCACGGAACTATTGATGATTTAAAAAGAATAGTTTCCGCTCATAAGTGGGATTTTGCTCAAATTCAGATGAATTATCTTGACTGGAAAAATCAGAGTGCCGATTTACAGTATCAGATTTTAACAGACGCAGGAATTCCTGTTATTGTTATGGAACCTGTTCGTGGCGGTAAGCTTGCCGACGTTTCAAATGATGTAAACGCTATGTTTAAGGCTGCAAAGCCTGACGACAGTATTGCATCTTGGGCAATTAAATTTGTTGCAAGCCACGATAATGTATTGACTATTTTAAGCGGTATGAACTCATCCGAGCAGATGTACGATAACTTAAATTCGCTGACTGACTTTAAAGCATTTACACAGCGTGAATATGATATTTGCGCAAATGCCGCAGCTATGATAAATAAGAGTGATATTATTCCGTGTACCGGTTGTGATTATTGTGCAGATTGTCCGAAGGGCGTTAAAATAAGCACTGTATTTTCTGTTTTTAACAAAGCTAAAACAGGTGAAATTACCAAGGAAAAAGCGATAGAACTATATAATGAAATTGACGTTAAGGCTGATTCCTGTATCGGCTGCGGAAAGTGCAAAAATCATTGTCCGCAAAGTATAAATATTCCGGGATGGATGAGTGACGGAATTCCAAAATTTTTCGGCGACTGACTGTAATTTAATAAAAAATAAAAGCATCAACTGTTAACTACTAAATTCATAAAACAGTTGATGCT
>JAJBVC010000087.1 GCA_020860025.1 Clostridiales bacterium
GACAAAACGTCACAGATGTGTTATCATTGTGACAATTACTATTATAATAGCAAAAGATAAATTTGTCAACACATTTGCCACAAAAAATAAAAGTTGTGACAAACAGGAACAATCCAAAGTGATATTACTAATATAAGTGACAAAATTAAACGGCTTAACGATTCGGAAAAGTCGATGTCAACCCCGATACATTGCAGGATTTAATCCATTCTCTTTCTTCGGAAATAATGAACAGACATTTTAAAAATACAAATACCGTAAAAATTATAAGACCGAGTAAAAATAATCGCCGAGGAACTTTGAAATTCCTTCGGCGATTTAACTGTTAACCGTTATTTTCACAAATTGTCTTTCGTGTTTGGAGTATGCTGCCGGGGGATACTGAAAATTCGTCAAGTCCCCATTCAAGAAAAAGCGGAATGAGATTTACATCGGCTGCCGCTTCACCGCACATACCGACGGTGATACCGTTTGCCTTTGCATTTTTAATTGTTATTTCAATCGCTTTGAGAACCGACGGCATTGACGTGTCATACAGCTTGCTGACCTTTGCGTTGCCCCTGTCGACAGCCATTATATATCCTGTCAGGTCATTTGTGCCTATTGAAAAGAAGTCTACCTCTTTTGCGAGAATATCCGAAATAAGAACGGCTGACGGCGTTTCAACCATAATACCGAGCGGAACGCTTTTAAATTCTGTATTTTCATTTTTAAGTTCGTTTTCACATTCGGCAATAATGGATTTTGCACGACGTACTTCATCTGTGCATGTTATCAGAGGCAGCATAATTTTAATATTTCCGTAAACGGCAGCTCTCAGAATTGCTCTTATTTGCTTTTTAAAAAGCTTTTTTTCATCAAGGCAGTATCGTATTGCCCTGTGACCCAAAAACGGATTCTCCTCTTTCTCAACGGCAAGATAGGGTATATCCTTGTCGCCGCCTATGTCAAGAGTCCTGATTATAACCTCTTTAAAGTCCATTGCCCGAGCAACGGTCGCATATGCTTCGTACTGCTCCTCTTCCGACGGTTCGCAGGAGCGTTCCATAAAGAGAAATTCCGTTCTGAATAATCCTATACCCTCACCGCTGTTTTGAATGACATTTTGAACATCCTCAGGTTTGCCGATATTGCCGTATACAGCCTTTTTATTTCCGTTTTCGGTGACTGTCGGCTTGCCGATATAAGCGTTCAGGCTTTCTTTTTCCCGTAAATACTCCGCTTGTATTTGAGCGTATTTGTCAATATCACTTTTTTCGGGATTGATTATTATATTTCCTTTAATTCCGTCAACGATTAAAATGTCGCCGTTTTGGATTCTTTCCGTAGCTCCCGAAACCGAAAGCACAGCCGGAAGCCCCATAGCCCTTGCTAAAATTGCACTGTGGCTTGTTATTCCGCCGACCTCTGTAATTATAGCGTTAACATTTTCTTTTTTAATACGGCTTGTCATTGACGGGGTAAAATCTTCGGCAATCAAAACGGAATCGGGCGGTACACTGTCAATATCGGCACCGACTGTATTAAGCAGCTTTTTCAGCAGGCTGTCACGAATGTCTTTAACGTCGGAGGCGCGCTGTTTTATCAGTTCATCATCAGCCGACGAAAACATATCAATAAACATTTGGCAGGCGGTATCAACGCCCTTTTCGGCAACAGAGCCGTTGTCGATACTTTCCCGAATTTGACTTATCATAAAAGGGTCGTTAACCATTACGATATGACCACGCAATATTTCAGCCTCTTTATCACCGGCTGATTTTTTTACGCTTTCGGCAAGAAGCGATGTCTCTTTAACGAAGCTGTCAATTGCTTTTTGAAGACGCTCTTTTTCATTTTCGGCACTCGTGTATTTTTTATGACTGTAGTCAAGGCTTGCGTTTTTGATTATTATTGCTTTGCCTATACCGTAGCCACGGCTTGCGCCTATTCCGTTTAACATATTGTTGTCCTCGCTTGATTGTGAAAATTGTATTATGTTTTTCGTCAGGTTTTATTCACCGAATCCCGATTCGATAATGCTTACGGCTTCCTTTAGCATTTCGTTTTCATCCGTACCGTCGCATATTACGGTGATTTCGGAGCCGTTTGTAATACAAGCCGCCATTACATTCATAATGCTTTTTCCGTTAATTTTTTTCTCTTTGTAAATTATGTCAATATTTGACGAGTATTTTGTCATAGCTGTGACAAGAATATTTGCCGGTCGCATATGAATTCCCATTTCATTTGTAACCTTGACTGTTTGTGAAACCATAATTATTCTCCTTTTTTATGATGTTTTTTTATTTATTTTATTTCTTTTAAGAGCCGTGAGCATAAGCGCACCGGCAATCGAGCCTGCGACAAGCGCAAGTAAATAACCGAGCGGATTGTCAACAACGGCAAATACGAATATACCGCCGTGAGGTGCGGGACAGGCACAGCCGAACAGCGCCGTTATTGCTCCACCTACAGCAGAGCCTACCATACATGACGGTATAACTCTGAGCGGGTCAGCCGCTGCGTAGGGGATAGCGCCCTCTGTAATAAAGCAGAGTCCCATCAGATAGTTTACAGCGCCGTTTTTACGCTCCTCATCAGTCCATTTGTTTTTGCTTATCATTGTTGAAATTGCAATCGAAATCGGCGGAATCATACCGCCAATCATAACAGCCGCCATTATCCAGGTGTTGCCGTCGGCAATAGCAGCCGTTCCGAAGACGTAAGCCGCTTTATTGAAAGGGCCGCCCATATCTGTCGCCATCATTGCGGCAAGAACTACGGAAAGTAAAATTTTGCTCGTTTCACCGAGATTTGTAAGACCGTTTGAAAGACCTGTGTTAAGCAAGCCGATAACAGGATTGACAGCGAGCATTACGACGCCGATTAAAAGAGTTCCTATCAGCGGAAATATAAATACAGGCTTGATGCCGTCCATTGATTTCGGAAGCCAAGAAAAAGCCTTTTTCAAAATGTTTACGAGTATACCTGCAACAAATCCGGCAAACAGCGCACCGAGAAAGCCTGATACGGCACTGTCATTACCTGTGGGAGAGGAGAGAGTTGCGCCGGTCGTGGCAAGATAACCGCCGACAATACCGGGAAGTAAGCCGGGTCGGTCGGCAACAGACTGTGCAATATATCCGGCAAGAATCGGCAGCATAAACGCAAACGCAGCCTTACCAATCCAAAATACAACAGACGCTGCAGGGTTTGTATAGCCGAATGTGTCGCCTACAGCCGCATTGCCGGCAATCGTGTCGATTAAAAATCCGAGAGCGATTAAAACACCGCCGCCTACAACAAACGGGAGCATATGAGATACACCGTTCATAAGGTGCTTATATATTTTACGTGCCGCACTTTCGGTTTCGTCATCGCTGAAATCGGCACCGCTGTTTTCTTCTTTATATATCGGAACGCTTTTGTTTATAATTCTTTCAATGAGTTCTTCGGGTTTATTTATACCGTTTGAAACGGACGTTTTAATAACGGGTTTGCCGTTAAATCTTGCCGTTTCAACATTTTTGTCGGCAGCAATAATAATACCGTCGCACTCTTCAATTTCTTTTTTTGTCAGAATATTTTTTGCTCCGCCGGAACCGTTTGTTTCGGCTTTTAGGGGATAGCCCATTCTTTCTCCGGCTTTTTCAAGCGCTTCGGCTGCCATATATGTGTGAGCAATTCCCGTAGGACAGGCTGTAACGGCTAAAATTCTATAGCCTTTATTTTCTTTAATTTGAGTATTTTCGGCTTCATCCGGATATTTTTCTTTTTCTTTTTCGTCTATGATTTTTAAAAATTCATCGGCATTTTTTGCACTGCGAAGTTTTTGACAAAATTCAGCCTCCATAAGCATAACCATAAGACGTGAAAGTATTTCAAGATGCAAATTTCCGTCAAGAGGTGCCGCAATCATAAAAATAATGTCGCTTGCTTTTTTGTCGGGAGCATTGTAATCGATACCTTTTTTGAGAGTTATTGCGGAAAGTCCCGGAACTTTAACGCTTTCGGATTTAGCATGGGGAACGGCAATTCCTTCGCCTATAGCCGTTGTGCCTTGATTTTCACGCTCTAAAATCGCTTTTTTATATTCGTTTACATCTTTCAGATTGCCTGCTTTTTGATGAAGCGAAATCAGCTTGTCAACAGCCTCTTCTTTTGTGGAAACGGAAGAATTAAGCTCTATCGCTTCTTTTTTGAGCAAATCAATTATTCTCATAAATTTTTCTCCTTGTAATTTATTTTAAATAATCATTATTAAGCATTGAAAATATTTTTTCTTTATCGGCAAGATTTTGTGAAAAAGCCGTAGCGTTTCCGCACGCCGAGCCGAGTTTTAAGGCATATTCGTAATCTTTTGTCTGAGTGTAGCCGGCTAAAAATCCCGCAACCATTGAATCACCGCAGCCGACCGAGCTGACGATTTTACCGGGAACATTTCCGATTGTGTGCAGCTTTGAATGTTCGTCAAGAAGCGCCGCACCGTCTTTACCTCTTGATACAAGCACATTCTTTGCGCCCATATCCTGCAGTTTTTTGCCGTAGGTAACAATGTCGTCAACGCTCTTAATCTCAACGCCGAAAAGGTCGCCGAGCTCGTGATGATTCGGCTTTATCATAAAAGGCTTGTATTTTAAAACGTTTTTGAGCAAATCGCCTGAGGCGTCAACCACAAAATTTATTTCTTTTTCAAACAGCCTTTCTGCAATTTTTTCGTAAATATCATCGGGAAGCGAATTTGGAATTGAGCCGGCAAGAACGAGTATGTCGCCGCTTTGCAGCTTATCAAGCTTTTCTGTAAGCTCTTTAACGTCGCTTTGAGCGATTTCGGGGCCTGAAGCGTTAATGTCGTATTCCTTGTCCGCCCTGATTTTGACGTTTATTCGTGAATATCCCTTTTTAAGATAAACAAAATCACTTTCGATATTCTCTTTTTCGAGCATTGCTTCAATTTGCCTTCCCGAAAATCCCGCCAAAAATCCCAATGCGGTATTATTTATTCCGAGTCTTGAAAGAATTACGGAAACGTTAATTCCTTTGCCTCCGTAATAAAGCTCCTCACCGTGAGCTCTGTTAATATCCTTTGACTCAAGACCGTCAACGTGCAAGACATAATCGAGCGCCGGATTAAAAGTAACTGTGTAAATCATATACAACATCCTTAATATTGTGTAAAAATTAATTTTCCACCCTTTGATAACAATAATTGATAACCATAATTTTATTTATTTTTTTCTAAAATTACTTTAAGATACGAATTTATTTTACCACTTAAATTTTAATTCACTCATTTTATTTTCAAAAAACAGTAACAATAACAAAAAGTCAGTAACAAAAAAGGTAACAATAACCTAATATTGCTACCTTTTTATATTTTTAATAATTTAAATAAAGTATTATTAAACGATTCCCTGTGCCATCATAGCGTCGGCAACCTTCATAAAGCCTGCAATATTTGCACCGACAACGAAGTTGTCCTTAGCGTCATATTTTTCACAAGCTTCTTTCATATGATAATAAATGTTAATCATAATGCCCTTGAGCTTTGCGTCAACCTCTTCAAAAGTCCAGCTTGAACGAATAGAGTTCTGACCCATTTCAAGAGCTGATGTTGCAACACCGCCTGCATTTGAAGCCTTGCCGGGAATGAAAAGAACATTTTTGTCAAGGAATATCTGAGTAGCCGCTGCGTCTGTAGGCATATTTGCACCTTCGCATACAGCATAGCAGCCTGTATCGGCAAGACGTGTAGCCTCTGCCTTATTGATTTCGTTTTGAGTAGCGCAGGGAAGAGCAACGTCGCAGGTAACATTGTCCCAAACAGAGCCTTCGCCGTAAACAGCGTCCGGATGAGTAACAACGTATTCTCTGATTCTCTTGCGTTCAACCTCTTTAATCTGCTTAACAGCCTCAACGTCAATACCGTTTTCATCAATTATATATCCTGTTGAGTCGGAGCAGGATATTACCTTTGCGCCGAGCTGCTGTGCTTTTTCCATAGCGTAAATAGCAACATTACCGGAACCCGATACGGCAACTCTTGCATCTTTGAGATTTTTGCCGTGGTCTTTGAGAAGCTCCTCTGTAATATAAACAAGACCGTATCCTGTAGCCTCTGTTCTTGCGAGAGAACCGCCGAAGCTGAGTCCTTTACCTGTAAGAACGCCCTCGGAACGGTTAGTGAGCTTTTTATACTGACCGTAAAGATAACCGACTTCACGTGCGCCTGTACCGATGTCGCCTGCCGGAACGTCTTCGTCGGCACCGATATATTTGTAAAGCTCATTCATAAATGCCTGGCAGAAACGCATAATTTCCATATCGCTTTTACCCTTAGGGTCAAAGTCAGAACCGCCCTTAGCGCCGCCGATTGGAAGACCTGTAAGGCTGTTCTTGAAAATCTGCTCAAAGCCGAGAAACTTGATAATGCTTAAATTTACGCTCGGATGAAGTCTGAGACCGCCTTTAAACGGGCCGATAGCGGAGTTGAACTGAACACGATAGCCACGATTTACGTGAACAACGCCGTTGTCGTCAACCCAAGGAATACGAAACATAATCTGTCTTTCAGGCTCAACGAGTCTCTCAAGAAGTCCCGCTTTTTTGTATTTGGGGTCGTTGTCAACCACAGGAGCCAAAGCCTCAAGAACTTCTGTTGCCGCCTGTATAAATTCAGGCTGGTCGGGATTTTTTACTTTTAAATCCTCTAAAACTTTTTGTGAATAAGTCATTTAAAAAACACCTTTCTGTTAATTTGGCAAATAGAAAACAGAGCCTAATTTGTTTAATGAAATTAAGTTCTGTCGGACATCGCCGTTGATATCAAAATGAATTATACCAATTAGAAACGCCGTTGTCAAATAAATATGAATATTTATACAAAAATGTATAATGGAATTTTTTTAAATTGTA
>JAJBVC010000136.1 GCA_020860025.1 Clostridiales bacterium
TTCTTAGCCTGAATAAAGCAAAACTATTCTGTTCTTTATGAATAGTTTTGTTTTATTTTTTTTTGCATTTTTTTGTTGCAAAACATATGGAATGAATGTATAGCTAAGTATCCCTAATCTCCGAATTTTGAAAATTCAAAATTTACAAAGGAGATTAAGGATGAAATACGAATACAAAACCGCAACCGGAATAATTGTTGTTGAGATTACTGATGATTGGTGTGAGATACTGAAAGATCTTGACCGAGAGGAGCAAAACAATGAACATAAAGAAACTCGGCGTCATTCAACGCTTAATAATGACATTGATGATTATGAATGGCTTGCGATTGATGACCCAAATTTAGAAGTTTTGCTCGGTAAAAAAGAAATAAGCAATGTTGAAAGATTACATTCTGCTTTCAAATACTTATCGGATTCTCAAAAAGCTTTACTTAAAGACCTTTATGTCAATGGTCTAACTGAGGCACAAATTGCTCATAAAGAAGGTGTTACCCAGCAGGCAATCTCGTGTCGCTTAAGAAAAATATTCAAAAAAATAAAAAAATATTTCTAAAAGGGGCTTGTATTTTCCATTTTTCGTGGCTTCAAGTGAAGGGGTTGTTTTCCAGTCTCTTCACGAACCTTGAAAAGTGAATACCCATTCGTCAGTAACATCAATTCCAATGTTCTCTGAAAAAGGACAAGCTACTTTATGTGCCACGCCAAGACCTCTCTTTGAGAGCGAGCGATAAAGACACATATAAGTATAAGCCCGCAGCTTATATGGCGATGACAGTTGGAAGGATAATGGTACTCCCGTAAGGACAATGAATGATGACGATTTATTCCATACGGCTCGGAGAGAACCTCGGAGGGGTGAGATTCCCGTGGAGCAGATTAGCACTCTGCCTACTGACGACTTCCCAAGTGATATTCACTTGCACAAGGGGTGTCGAGGACAAATGTTGTGCGTATCCGTTTGTTAGTTTCATTTTAGAAATAGTCTGAGATTAACAGACGATATTACATAGCACTCATTTGTTCCGAATGGGTATTTACACTTTCAAATAATACCGGAGGTGTAAAATGGAAAATCAAAATTTAATTAAGAGAGGCAGTATTTTTTACTATGATTTAGGAGCAACAGATGGCTCGGTACAAAGCGGAACAAGACCGGTAATGATTGTACAGAACGATAAAGGCAACTTTTACAGTCCTACTTTAATCGTAGTGCCGATAACAAGCGTTCCTAAAAAGTTTTATATGCCTACCCATGTGTTTATCGGAACACAGTTCGGTTTGACAGAAGATTCAATGTTACTTGCCGAACAATTAACAACAATAAGCAAGGATAGCTTGCGAGAGTTTATAGGAGTGGCTACAAAGGACTTTATGAGGCAGGTTGACCGTGCGTTAGCGATAAGCATAGGGTTAACCCGAAAAAGCCGTAAAAAGACCTTTGAGGCGTGTCTATGCCCTACTTGCTTAAACAACTTCTTTGAAACTCACAACTATATCATC
Organism: Clostridiales bacterium; assembly: GCA_020860025.1. Taxonomy (GTDB): domain Bacteria; phylum Bacillota; class Clostridia; order Oscillospirales; family Acutalibacteraceae; genus Eubacterium_R. The sequence continues at coordinate 1,504 of JAJBVC010000136.1, forward strand.
CGAAGGATAGATAAATTTCAAACAGAAAAAGACACTTGTACTTACTGTCAGCAGCGTCTTGGATATGATTACCGAATTATAGATAGGAAAGAGAGGAAAGACAATGACAGCAACAGTTGAAAAACAGGTATACTCAGTAAACGATATTATGGTTTTGCTGGGTATCGGAAGAACAAAAGCCTATGAATTGGTAAATTCAAATTGTTTCAGAACCTTAAAGGTAGGCGACAAATTATTGTCCCTAAAAAAAGCTTTGATTTATGGCTGAACGGAGCGGATGATGAAACTCCTTCTGTCGAATATGCGAATTAGGAAATCGCATAATTAACAAATATGCGACAATCCCTTATCATTACATCAAAATGATAAGGGAGGTTGCTTATGAACAAAAAAAGCATGAAAGTCAAGGAAATGGCAGATATGCTGGGACTCAAAAAAACGGATTCATATTATCTGCTGCACAAAGGTTGGTTTGAGGTTGTTACCATTCAAGGCAAAATGCGAATAATGGTTGATAGCTTTGAAAAATGGTACAACAGTCAGACGGCTTACAAAAAGGTAAACGGACCACCGCCTGCTAATATCGAATATTACACACTAAAAGATATTAGTGAGATAACAGGAAAGTCGGTTGGTCGCATTTGGGAAAGAGTCAATAAAGGACAAATTCCCGCAGTACATACGCAAAAGGGATACCGAGTTAAAAAAGAAGATTTTGAAAAATGGTATGCCGAATACAAGGAAACTTGGATGTATAAATGTTATGGATAAGGAGTCAGCCTATGAAAACAATGTACACGGTTCCTGAAATAATGAGTATTTTGGGAGTATCAAAAAATGCGGTATATACGCTTATCAGAAACAATAGTTTTGAGACTTATAGAACCGCAAGAGGATATTTGATTCCAATATCCAGCTTTGAAAACTGGTTATATGAAGGGAAGGTGCAATAATGGCTTCAATAGTAACCCGAAAGAATAAGTATTCCGTTGTTTATTCCTACACCGATGAATCCGGTGCAAAAAAGCAGAAATGGGAAACCTATGATAAACTTTCAGATGCGAAAAAAAGAAAAACCGAGATTGAGTATCAGCAGAACAATAACACTTTTGTAATTCCGACATCTGATACTTTATCCGAATTAATGGAAGAGTACTTCAAAATCTACGGAGCTACAAAGTGGTCAATGACAACCCATGAACATAATGTTGCTTTATATAACAATTATATTAAGCCGTTGATCGGACATATTAAGATTACGAACATTACCACCAGAGCGATGAACAATTTCTATCAGGAGTTGTTGGTTACAGAAGCAGTTTCAACAAACTGCCGCAGGGCTCGCACGGAATTTGTTACTACTCATACGGTTGTTAAAATCCACAAACTCTTACATAGCGTATTTGAACAGGCTTGCAAGTGGGATATGTTGCAGAAGAACCCTTGTGAGAATGCAACCGTTCCAAAAGCAGCTTGCGAAGAGCGTGAGATATGGGATATGGATACCATCCACAAGGCTCTTGATGTTTGTGATGACGATATGCTTAAACTTGCAATCTCATTAGCATTTGCTTGCTGCCTTCGTTTAGGCGAGTTGCTTGGCTTAACTTGGGACTGCATAGATGTATCTGAAACAAGCATTAAAAACGGTACGGCGCACATCTTCGTCAATAAGGAATTACAGAGAGTTAATCGCTCATCTATGGACTTCTTGTCAGATAAGGATGTTATGCTGAAATTTCCGGCTGTGCTTAAATGCACAAACACGGTATTACTGTTAAAGACACCTAAAACAAAAACCTCTGTCCGCAAAGTGTTCTTACCGAAAACAGTAGCGTATATGCTTCGTGAACGCTATAACGAGGTACAGGAAATTAAAGAGCTTTTCGGCGATGAATTTCAGGATTTCAATCTTGTGTTCTGCAACACAAGTGGCAGACCTATTCAACATTGCGTTATAAATCGAGCTTTCTCAAAGCTCATTCGTGATAATAATCTTCCAAAAGTTGTCTTTCACAGTTTAAGGCACTCCTCAGTAACATACAAATTAAAACTGAATGGTGGCGATATTAAATCCGTTCAGGGCGATTCAGGACACGCTCAAGCGTCAATGGTTACAGACCGATACTCACACATTTTGGACGATGATAGAATGTTGAACGCTCAGAGAATGGAAAAGGCATTTTACAGCCCGACAGAAGCAGCTCCTTCGGTTCCCGCTCTAACAGAGGAAAACGCTGAACTGATTAAGAAACTTTTGGAAAACCCGCAGATGTTAGAATTGGTTAAAACCTTAACCAATTCTAACTGATACATAAAAGTACACACCCTTCAAAGTTTGTGAAAAAGGTGTGTACTTTTTCTTTTATTTGTGATACAATTCAACTAACGAAACAGATTGGTACTATGTGGTATTATTTGATAAAAACACAGTATCAAATTGAACTTTGTTAATGTCCCTAAAAATTAAGGGTTGCTAAAAACCTGCTAATCGGATGATATGAAACAGTCCGATATTGTTCGGTATTGATTAGCAAAAAGTTAAACTCACTCACACGGTAAAAACCGCATAAAACGGCACTTTTCAGCACTTTTTAAGACTAAAATAACCGTTGCTGATCCTTGCTCCTAAGCGGTAGGTCGGAGGTTCGAATCCCCTCAAGCGCGCCAAAACTGCGGTAAAGCGTAATACTTTACCGCAGTTTTTTATGAATTATATCGTCAGTACATTTTTCTTGTCAATATTTTTAAATGTTTTATTTTTAAAGACGTCAAACAAGTCCTATTTATTGTACACAAAAGCGAAGCTGACTTGAAAAATGCCTATACATGAAGTACAATGATGAATGTACAATAAGAAATTTGCAAAATCATTGGGATAGGAGCGTTGAAAAATGAATGATATGGACAAATACAGAGGCTGTCTTGTCGGCGGTGCGGTCGGTGACGCATTAGGTTATCCAATTGAATTTCTTGACGCTTCTTCAATATTTTCTCAGTTCGGAAAAAAAGGCATTACAGAGTATGCTTTGCAAAACGGAATCGCCCAAATTTCAGACGATACGCAAATGACTTTGTTCACAGCGACAGGGCTTCTTCTCGGAACAACACGGGCTATGACTCGTGGAATAATGGGGTCGTATCCGAGTTATATTCACTGCTGTTATAAGGATTGGTACAAAACGCAAACACGTTTTTATCCGCTGACTGAAAAATTCAACAATTCGTGGCTTGTAAATATTTCGGAAATGTTTTCACGCAGAGCGCCGGGTAATACCTGCTTATCAGCACTTGAAGGTTCTGCATATGGAACGATAGACAAGCCGATAAACCAAAGTAAAGGCTGTGGCGGTGTGATGCGTGTTGCGCCGATTGGTCTTTATTTTAACGAAAGTAAAAAATATTCGACGGATAATATTGATATGATTGGCGCTCAAGCGGCGGCTTTAACACACGGTCATTCACTCGGATATATCCCTGCGGCAGGGTTAGTTCATATTATTAATCTTATTTCGCACAGTGATGAAATCTCAATATTTGAAGCTGTTGAGGATATGAAAACAGCCGTTTCTCATCAGTTTGCCGATGATGAACACATAGACGAATTTTTAAATATTATTGATAAAGCTGTTAAGCTTTCAACGAATGAAAATATAAGCGATTTAGACGCTATTGAAGAAATTGGGCAAGGCTGGGTTGCCGAGGAAACTCTTGCAATAGCAATTTACTGTTCTTTAAAATACCACGATAATTTTGATAAAGCGATTAGAGCGTCTGTAAACCACGGTGGCGACAGTGACTCCACGGGAGCAGTTACGGGAAATATCGTCGGTGCATATCTCGGTATGAAGGGCATTGATAAAAAATATCTTGATAATCTTGAATTAAAAGATGTTATTATTGAAGTTGCTGACGACCTTTTTAACGATTGCAAAATAGCGGAGTACAGCGATTATCACGACGAGATATGGGAGAAAAAGTATATTTACAAGACTTATAACCCCAAAAGCGGCAATAGCAGCTCGACTGAAATAATCACGCTTCCTGCTTTTGACAAGTTAAAAGAAAAGGTTGAACGGCTGAGAACAGAGCTTTCAATGCTTTTTCTTGAACGTGATGAATTATATCTTGTAATTTGCCCTAATATAGAAACAGCTTATATGCTTGAACTTGGTGCTCTTGAATATAAAGCGTATAAAGCACAGTGTGAATTTCTTAGAATTAAGCGAAAATATGAATTGATACAAGCCAAAATTAACCGTCAGGAAAATGTTGTTATCTCAAAAATTGAAGATACTCTTGAGCAGGAATTTAAGGAGTATAAAGAAAAGCTTGATGAGCAGATAAATAAAATGAACGAAGCTATTGAACGCAGTAAATGCGACGTGCTGACTAAAGAGGAAAACAGCGAGATTAAAAAAGTATACAGGCAAATAGTTAAAAGTCTGCACCCTGATTTGAATCCAAATATTACCAAAGAAGAGAAACAACTTTTTGAAAATGCCGTTGAAGCATATAAAAACGGCGATATTAAGACGATAAGGATTATAGGAGAAATGGTCAGTGAACCTAAAATGCCGAAGCAACCCTCTTTAGACGCTATGACCGAGCTTAAAGAAAATGAACGTCGACTTGAAAACTTGATAGCTTCCATTAAAAAGAATATTGCCGATATTAAAAGCAGTTATCCGTACACAATGAAGGAAATTGTTGAGGATAAGCAAAAAACGGAAAAAAGAAAAAATGAGATAGCAAACATTCTTAATCAATACGATAGCGGTATTTCTTTTTATCAATCTAAAATTGATGAGGTGTTAAAATGAGCGATATAATTAAATCGGAAGGCAACGACTTGGTCAGCCTGCTGCATGACAGCAGCGGCAAATTATCAATGCCGAAGCCGTTTGAAAGAGATATTTTCCTTTTTGATACGTATGTTGCCGGTACATCGCATATAGAGGGTATTGATGAGTTGGCAAAGCATTTGAACGAAGACGAGCATCTCAGCTTTTTCAGAGAGCCTGATAATAAATACGATAAAGACGCTATCGTTATAAAAACAAGCAACGGGGTTAAAATCGGCTACGTACCGCAGCAGGATAATGCGGTTTTTGCCCGTCTTATGGATGCCGGAAAATTGCTTTTTGCCAAAATAGGAAAAATAGAAAATATTGATTCTTGGGTAAAAATCAGCATAAAGCTTTATCTGCACGAGTAAAGCAAGATTTTATTACTACACTTACAAACAGAAATGGTCGGGAGCGTAAGCACCTGACCATTTCAGCGTGTAGAAAAAGTCAAATTACAAATTTTTACACGCTGGCAGATGTTGAGAAAGTAGTCAGAATTAAGCATTTTGCGAGTGGGAGCTGTACGTG
>JAJBVC010000207.1 GCA_020860025.1 Clostridiales bacterium
GTAAAATACGTAATTGAGGTTAAACCTTAAATAATTTTTTGGAGATGAAAAAATGCAAAGATTTGTATTAAACGAAACGAGCTATCACGGCTCAGGCGCAATCAATGAAATTGCAAATGAGGTCAAAGGTCGTGGATTTAAAAAAGCATTTGTTTGCTCTGACCCTGACCTTATCAAATTCAATGTAACAAAAAAGGTTACAGACGTTCTTGATAACGCCGATATTGATTATGAGCTGTACAGCCAAATCAAACCAAACCCGACTATCGAAAATGTTCAAACAGGCGTTTCTGCTTTTAAAGCAAGCGGCGCTGACTGCATTATCGCTATCGGCGGCGGTTCGTCTATGGACACGGCAAAGGCAATCGGTATTATTATTAAAAATCCTGAGTTTGCCGATGTTCGCTCACTTGAGGGAGCTGCTCCTACCAAGAACAAGTGCGTACCTATTATCGCTGTTCCGACAACGGCAGGTACTGCAGCAGAGGTTACGATTAACTATGTAATCACCGACACTGAGAAAAACAGAAAAATGGTTTGCGTTGATGTTCACGACATTCCGGTTGTTGCTGTTGTTGACCCCGATATGATGTCATCAATGCCAAAAGGACTTACAGCCGCTACAGGTATGGACGCTCTTACTCACGCTATCGAGGGTTATATTACGGCAGGCGCTTGGGAACTTTCCGATATGTTCCACTTGAAAGCAATAGAGATTATCAGCAAGAATCTCAGAGGTGCTGTTGATAATACTCCAGACGGCAGAGAAGGTATGGCGCTCGGTCAGTACATTGCCGGAATGGGCTTTTCAAACGTAGGTTTGGGAATTGTTCACTCGATGGCTCACCCACTCGGCGCTCTTTATGACACACCACACGGCGTTGCAAATGCAATCATACTTCCGACTGTTATGGAATATAACGCACCGGCAACAGGTGAAAAATACAGAGATATTGCAAAAGCAATGGGTGTTGACGGAGTTGATTCTATGACTCTTGACGAGGCAAGAAAAGCTGCTGTTGATGCTGTTAAAAAGCTTTCTCAGGATGTTGGTATTCCTGCCGACCTTAAAGAAATTGTTAAACCTGAGGATGTTGATTTCCTTGCTCAGTCAGCTTATGATGACGCTTGCAGACCGGGTAACCCGAGAGAAACAAGCGTTGCGGAAATTAAAGAACTTTATCTTTCACTGATGTAAAAGAATATTTAAAAGGCTATCGTACTTAGAAAATGTACGATAGCCTAATTTTTTTGAATAAAATAAGTTTTAGTTAAAATTAACTCTGATTACGCTTCTTCACAGTAATCAAAAATTTCAACAGGAAGATCTTCCTTATCGCAACTGATTGTGAAATAGAAATTAACGTCTGTTGCCTCTGAAAGCTCTGAAAGCATCTCAAAAAATTGAGGAAGCTTGTCATAATCTCTGCCGACAATTTTGAATGTAGCATCAACAAGAATATCCGTTACATCATAGTTACCGGCACAAATACCTGCAAGAAATCCGTAAAAAGCCTTATGACCGTTAATTAAATAAGTTTCGGTTTCAAGCAAACGAGCCTTTGAAGATACGTCATATGTAAGTTTTGGTTCCTTTTCAACACAAACTACATTACCATCAGAATTTTCAACACAAATTCCAACCTGGTCAATGAGTCTTTTAGTTTTTCCTGAACCTTTATTGCCAATTATAAGTTTAATCATTACAATTCCTCCAAGGGTATTTATTTTCAACTACATATTAACATATACCGAGTCTTTTTTCAAGACTTTCTTTTTCCTTTTCGTAACCCGGCTTGCCAAGAAGAGCAAACATATTTTTCTTATAGCTTTCAACTCCGGGCTGATTGAAGGGATTTACACCAAGAATATAACCCGAAACGGCACAAGTTTTTTCAAAGAAATAAATAAGATAACCTATTTCTCTCGGCGTAATTGAGTCACATTCAATAACGAGATTTCCGACACCACCGTCTGTATGAGCGAGAAGTGTTCCCTGTCTTGCTTTTTCGTTAACGTAGCTCATTGCGCATCCGCTAAGAAAATTAAGACCATCAATATTTCCGTCCTGCTCGGTTATGAGAAAATCATCGTGAGGGTGATTGAATTTAACAGCGGTTTCAAACATCAGATTTCCGCCACTCTCCTGAATATACTGACCGACAGAATGTAAATCGGTAGAAAAAATGCACGAAACAGGAAACAGACCTTTACCGTCTTTTCCCTCGCTCTCAGCAAAAAGCTGTTTGAGCCATTCGTTAAACATAGCCATACACGGCTCATAAGAAATAAAACATTCAAGCTTTTTGCCTTTATTGTAAAAGCAATTACGTATTGCCGCATATTTGAGCATATCATTTTTTTCAATATCCTCATCGCAAAGAGAATCCTGTGCCTCTTTAGCGCCGAGCATAAGCTCGTCAATATCAATTCCGGCAACGGCAATAGGAAGCAAGCCTACTGCTGTAAGAACAGAAAAACGTCCGCCAACGTCGTCAGGAACGACAAACGTTTCATAGCCTTTAGCGTCTGCAAGCTCTTTTAATGTTCCCTTTTCCCTGTCGGTTGTACAGAATATACGTTTGGCAGCCTCTTCTTCGGAATATTTATTATAAATCAAATCTCTGAAAATTCTAAATGCAATAGCAGGCTCAGTTGTCGTTCCGCTTTTACTGATAACATTAACACAAATGTCTTTCCCCTCGCAGATTGAAACAAGCTCTGTAATCATCGACGGACTGATTGAGTTGCCGATAAAATAAATTTCAGGAGTATCTTTTTTCAGCGAATTATAATTTGGTGAAGTTAAACATTCAATAACTGCTCTCGCTCCGAGATATGAACCGCCGATACCAATAACAATAAGTACGTCGGCATTTTCTTTAATATATTCGGCAGCATTTTTAATTCTGTCAAATTCTTCTTTATCATAATCTGTCGGCAAAGTTACCCAACCGAGAAAGTCGTTACCCTCGCCTGTTTTATTGTGCAATGTACGCATAGCGTCAACAGCCTTTGGAGCCATCGCTTTAATATCAGAATCCGAAACTATATTCTGTGCGTGCTGTGAAATTAGTTTTGTTGACATAAGTATCGCCTCTTTATCATATATTGAAACTTAATAAATTTCTAAAAACATATACTACACCATTTTAATAGATTATTCAATACTTTTTTATATTTTTTTAAACAACTGTCCAAAAACATATAAAAATGAATTTTCGCTTACAGTCTCATTTGCTTTAAGCGGGATTGAGACAATTTCGTCATCATTTGACTTAACAATAATTTCACCTAGTATATCTCCTTTTTTAACAGGAGCAGAAACTTCCCTTTTTAAATTATAAACATATTCAAGTTCGTCAAAATCTTTTTTTACAAGCACCTTGTTACTGTCCGTAATTTGAGGTTTAATTTTTTTCTTAATACCGTTTTTTATTTTTACATAAGCAAGTTTACTTTCATCAGCTTTTATTTCTTCAATCCTGTAATTTGCAAAACCGTAATCAAGAAGTTGAGCTGACTTATCAAATCTGTCATCGCTTGTTTTTGCACCTAAAACTACTGAAACAAGGCTCATATTATCTCTCGTTGCGGTTGCGCAAAGGCAAAATCCGGCATTTGAGGTCGTGCCGGTTTTAAGACCTGTAATTCCGTCGTAAGTATTTACAAGCTTATTTGTGTTATTAAGCTCCGTTTCGCCATTACGCAAACTGTCAAGCCACACTGTAGAATACTTAAATACCAAATCGTGCTTTACAACTTCACTTGCTATAACAGCCAAATCGTAAGCGCAGGAATAATGATTGGTAATTTCATCATCAAGTCCCGTGCAGTTTTCAAAATGGGAATTATTAAGTCCAAGCTCGGCAACTCTAACATTCATACGTTCAACAAATGCTTCATCACTGCCTGCAACGTATTCACCGAGAAGCGTGCATGCGTCATTCGCCGAGGATATTATTACGGCTTTTAGCAAATCCTCAACGCTCATTTGCTCCCCAACCTCAAGCCAAATCTGTGAGCCGCCTTTTGAGACAGCATTTTCGCTCGCACTCACCATATCATCAAGTCCGATTTCACCGTTATCAATCGCTTCCAAAATAATTAAAATGCTCATAATTTTAGTGACTGACGCCGGAGATAAATGCTCATAAGCGTTATTTTCCTTAATTACATCTCCTGTATCAAGGCACATAAGAATGCTTGATTTAACTTCAATTTCTTCATTTTCCGTATCATCCGCTTTAAACTGCTGAGGTACTGCTATAAATATTGCTAATGAGAGAACAAAAATTATACATTTTTTCATATAATCACCATTAAATAGTATTAACATTTACTTGAGTTAATAACAATATTTTGTTATAATTACTCTAATAATTTTAGTAAGGCTGTGAGAACGAATATGAAAGCTGCATTTTACACACTTGGCTGCAAGGTTAATCAGTATGAAACCGAATATATGGCAGAGCTGCTAAAAAAAGCCGGCTTTGAAATTGTCAGTCCAAAGGAAAACGCTGACTATTATATTGTTAATTCCTGCACAGTAACGTCAACAGCCGACCAAAAAACTCGGCAAAGCATACGAAAATTTAAACGACTTCATCCAAAATCTGTTGTTATTCTTACAGGATGTATGCCACAGGCTTTTCCAAATGATGCGACCGCATTAAAAGAAGCTGATATTGTTCTGTCAAACAAAAATGACGGCGATATTTTAGACTTAATCAACAAATACACAGTTACAAAAGAGCGTTTGATACATATTGACGAACATAAAAACGGCGATGAATTTTGGGACTGTTCTATTTCTGATTTTAAAGAAAGAATACGAGCTTTTGTCAAAATTGAGGATGGATGCGACAGATTTTGCTCATACTGCATAATTCCGAAATCTCGTGGCAGAGTTCGCTCAAAGGAACTTTTTGCACTAAAAAACGAAGTTGAAAATTTGGCAAACCACGGTATTAAAGAGATTGTTCTTGTAGGCATAAATCTTTCGGCATACGGTAAGGGTAAGGATTTTGATTTAGTTGACGCAGTTAAAATCTGTGCCGAAAATGAAAATATTAAAAGAATACGATTAGGCTCGCTTGAACCTGACCATATTACTGATGAAATGATTGAGAAGCTCTCAATAATTGAGAAGTTTTGTCCTCAGTTTCACCTGTCTCTTCAAAGCGGCTGCGACAAAACATTAAAAAATATGAACCGTCATTATACGTCTTCGCAGTACAAAGCTCTTTGCGAAAAAATCCGCAGCACTTTCAAAAATTCAAGCATAACTACAGACGTTATGGTAGGCTTTCACGAAGAAAGCATTGACGATTTTAACAAATCATTGGATTTTGTAAAAAGTATTAAATTTGAAAAAGTACACGTTTTTCCATACAGCGAACGGTTTGGCACAGCCGCTTCAAAAAGAGGCGACAATGTACCGAAGCCTGAAAAAGAAAGGCGTGCCGAAATTATGATTAAGGAGACTGAAAAAATACGAAATCAGTATCTCAAAAATCTTATAGGCAAAGAGGTTGATGTGCTGTTTGAAAATGAAGTCGATGAAAACATTTATCAGGGATATACAAAAAATTATCTTCCCGTTCGTACACACTCCAATGAAAATCTTATCGGCTTAATAAAAAAAGTCAAAATTACAAACTACTGTGAAAATGAATTTTGCATAGCGGAATAAAGATTGAGCGTTTCGTTTTCATCATCGCTCAGAAAGCTGTATGAAAAGATATAATAGCCGTCAACTCCCGTAAGCTTTGAAAGGTATGTTACCTGTCGTGAAATAATATCATCATTTTCAACAAATTCATTTATGCCAAGATCGCCCGCAAACGTATCCTCTTTACCGCATTTATAAAGAGGAAGCGCAACATATAAATCGCACTGCGCCATCTGCGCCCAGATTTTAGCAGTTTTCATAAAAGGTTGGCTTTCGTTTTTAAAGCCGAAATAAATTTGAGGGCATATGTAATCAACGTATCCCTCGCTTGTTGACCATAACTCGACATCGGCATAAAGCGAGCTGTAATTATTGCTTATATTTGCGGCGGGACTTATTCCGAAAGTAACGTCACTGTTAAGTTCTTTGATTGCGGAATAAACACTTTTTACCATATTGTTTACATTATCTCTGCGCCAATCGGCAAGCGACATATCACCGCCGTTTGACTTGTAGTCATTATAATAGTCTTCATCAATGCTTTCATCCTGTGTCGGATAAAAATAATCGTCAAAGCAAATACTGTCCACATCATAATTTTGAACAATTTCCTTTACGCCGTTTACAATAAGTTCGGTAACCTCATTGCTTGCAGGATTAAAATATATTCCCGAATCCGTTACTATGAGTTTTTCACTGTCTTTCCATTCAAGCGCAATATTATCATTTGACAGTTTTGAAAAATCAGTATCCTGATGAACACGGTACGGATTTATCCAAGCCTCAATTGTCAGCCCGTATTTATGTGCATAATTAACCATAATCTTAAGCGGGTCATATTCAAGCTCATCACCCTGATTACCAAAACAGTACTCGCCGACAGGAAAGTAAGCTGAATCGTAAAATGCATCGGCACACGGTCTGACCTGAACTGTAATTCTGTTAAAACCTTTCTCATTGAGTTCTTTAAAGCAAGCCGATATTGACTTTTTAAAATCTTTTTCTTTATTGTCAAGCGTAAATACGGACAATTCATAATATGTCATCCAAACTGATTTTACGACGGTTTTTGACTCATTACTTTCAGTTTCAGACTCAGATTTACTTATAGTACAACCGGAAAAAATAAATA
>JAJBVC010000166.1 GCA_020860025.1 Clostridiales bacterium
GATCTTTAAATACTTCTTTATTTTATTGGTTCACCCCAACACTTGACAAAGAACCGTTAAAACTGAACGGAGATTTTTTATGTATAATTATTCTGCGTCAGACGCCTCTTCAGAAGGTGCTTCTTCTGCGGAAGTTTCTTCTGTCTCGGCAGGTGCTTCCTCTACAGGAGCTTCTTCTGTTTCGGCAGGTGTTTCCTCTGCAGGAGCCTCATCTGCTTTATCAGAATCGTCTTTTGCTTTTTCATCGGCAAGAATTTCAATAGTTTCCTCAGGCTTTTCGATAAGCGCTTTCATTGAAAGAGAAAGTCTCTTCTTCTCAAAGTCAACATCTATAATTCTTACGTCAACCTCATCGCCGATATTAAGAACATCAGCCGGAGTTTTTACTCTTTCCCAAGAGATTTGGCTGACACGAATCAAACCGTCAATACCCGGAATAACATTTGCAAATGCGCCAAATGATGAAATACCAACTATTTTAGCTTTGCAATCTGTTCCTACAGGATAATCTCTCTTAAGGATTTCCCATGGGTTGTCCTCAATTTTCTTAAAGCCAAGAGAGATTTTTTTCTTTTCCTGGTCAAGTTTTTTAATTGTAACTTCCACAACATCGCCAACATTAACAACCTCTGAAGGATGTTTAATTCGATTCCATGAAAGTTCGCTGATATGAATCATACCGTCCATACCGCCAATATCAACAAAAGCACCGTAACTTGTAAGGGACTTAACTGTTCCGTTAAGCTTCATACCCTCTTCCAAATTAGCCCACAAAGCTTCTCTTTGTGCTTTTCTTTCTTCATTGACAACAACCTTGATTGAACCGACCGCACGTCTTCTTGCAGGTGTAACTTCGATTATCTTAAACCGAACTGTTGCGCCCTTGAGAACTTCAAGTTCCTGATTTCTCGGAACACCTGACAACGAAGCCGGAATGAATACACGGCTTCCGTTTGTTACAGCAATAACGCCGCCTTTAACAACATTAGTTACCTTACCTTCAAGAATTTCATCATTCTCTTTTGCGGCAACAATGTTTTCCCAACCTTTGAAAGCGTCAACAAGCTTCTTAGAAAGCTTGATTACACCTTCGTTGTCATCCGTCTTCATAATAACGAGATCGAGTACATCGCCCATTGCAACGACCTCGTTAGGGTCTGAAACAGGTTCGGCGGAAAGGTCTTCAAGAGCAATAACGCCGGTTTGCTTTTTGCCCTCAACGTCAACAAATACCTCTGTAGGGGTAATGTTTAATACAGTTCCCTTTACTACCTTACCGTTTTCATACTTTTTGAATGATTCCTCAAGCATTTCTTCGAAGGTTGCCTCACCATCAGCAGATGCTTTGACAGCAGCCTGTGCGGCTTTATCAGCGGTATCTGCTGTCTCCACAACTTCTTCAGTTACGGCTGAAGTTGTTTCAACTTCCTTTTCAATAATTTCTTCGGACATGGTTTTTAGTACCTCCTTGATAATAACCGAGGGTGTCGATGCCCCGGCTGTGACACCAATTACATTGTAATGCGAAAGGTCAATAGCGTTAAGTTCGCTTGCGGTTTCAATCAAATAAGTATCCGCAAATTGCTTGCACACATCTCTTAGCTTACAAGTATTTGATGAATGTCTGCCGCCGATAACAATCATAGCGTCTGCTCTTTGGGCGAGAGTGGCTGCCTCTTCTTGTCGGTCAGCGGTCGCATTACATATTGTACTATAAATTCTGCAATTTGTATATAGTTTTTTTATAATTTTCTCGCATTTTTTCCATTCTTTTAGAGAAAAAGTCGTTTGTGAAACGCAAATTAGTGAATTTTGCTCACAATTTTTGATTTTATCAAGAATTTTTTTTAACTCTTCTTCATTCTTGAAAACGTAGCTGTCACCCTTGCAGTATGATCTGATGCCCATAACCTCAGGATGATTTTCATCGCCTGCTATGAGTGTGATAGTTTTATCCGGCTGTTCTTTTACTATCTTGTGAATTTTAAGAACAAAAGGACACGTAGCATTTATAAAATCAATATTTTCTTTTTCCGCCTTATCGATAACAGCTTTTTCAACACCGTGAGTACGAATCACGACCTTATATCCGTCGGGACATTCGGATATATCGTCAATGATTTTTACGCCCTTTTCCTCAAGATTTTCAACAAGCTGTGTATTGTGGATAATCGGGCCCAATGTGCAAACTTTTTCGCCTTTTTCGAGAAGGTCGTAAACAAGATTAACGGCACGGTCAACGCCGAAACAAAATCCTGCCGTTTTTGCTAACTCAATCATTTGCCCTTTCAGCCTCCCAAAGTTCGGTAATGCGATCCATAACCATATTGGCGGCATCTTTAATTGCGTGAGGCCCAACATCGTCACCGTCAAGATGAAGTTCAGAATTTTTAATTACCCTACCGTATGAAACAACAACCTTTTTGCCTGCCTTAATTTTTCCGTCACAGCAAATAGCGACAGGCAAAACATCGGCGCCGGTTGCTTTGGCAATTACGGCAACACCGGCTTTTGCCCTTTGCGGAACGCCGTTTTTATCTTTAATTCGCTTGCCCTCGGGGCAGATTGCCATTACGTGACCTTCTTCAAGAATTTTAATTCCGTAGTCGATAGCCGAGGTATCACCTTTTCCCCTCTTAACAGGGAAACCGTACATATGAGTTATAAACCAAGCAACTAAAGGATTTTTAAAAAGTTCAACCTTTGCCATAAAGTGCAGCGGCGGAACTTCCTTTGGACAAGCGACAAAAATCGGGTCAAAAGCACAGGTATGATTTATTGCAACTATGTATTTTGACGAGCCGTCAGGGACGTTTTCAAGTCCCTTAAACTGAATTTTGTAGAGTAATTTCACAAGCGGTCTGAAAACAACTTTGATGAAATTATACATTTTATAATGCTTAACTGTGGAATAATCAAACTCTTTCAATTCAAATACTCTCCCTGATAATTTTAATAATCATTGATACGGATTCCTCCAAAGCAAGGTTGGAAGTATCCGCAATAATAGACTCATCAGTAGGCTTAAGCGGTGCTATTTCCCTGTGAGAATCCTGATAATCACGTTTATTTACATCGGCAAGAACGTCTTCATATTTAACATCCTCGCCCTTTTCAATAAGTTCCTTATATCTTCGCTGTGCCCTACATTCGGGAGAAGCGGTAAGAAAAATTTTGCAGTCGGCATTGGGCAGTACAACTGTGCCAATGTCACGTCCGTCCATAATTACATTATTATTTTCAGCAATGTTACGCTGTAAATCAAGAAGAAATGCACGAACCTCGGGAATAGCGGAAACTTTTGACGCACCCATAGAAATTTCAGGCGTACGAATATAATCCGATACGTCTTCGCCGTTAAGATAGACGCACTGGACTCCGTCTTTAAAGCCGAGTTTTACCTCGGTATCGGCAAGAAGCGAAATGATTTTTTCATCGCTGTCAATGCAGTTGTGACGAAGTGCATTCAGTGCAATAGTTCTGTAAAGCGCACCGGTATCAACATAGATAAACCCGAGCTGAGCCGCAGCCGCTCTTGCGATAGTAGACTTACCTGCTCCGGCAGGCCCGTCAATAGCAACATTTGTCATAAAAAATTCCTCTTTTAATAATCATATATTTTGAGCGCACAGCACAGCGGTTGAAAATGCTATTTGAAGATTAAACCCGCCTGTATATGCGTCAACATCAATAACTTCCCCGGCAAACGATAAATTATCAACAATTTTTGATTTCATCGTTTTTGGATTAATTTCTTTAACATTCACACCGCCGGAGGTAATTATCGCTTCCTCAACACCTCTGAAATCAGAAATATCAATACTAAGATTTTTAATAAGCCTTACAAGTTTGAGTCGCTGTTCTCTTGTAATCTGATTAACCTTTTTTGACGGCTCAATGCCACTAAGTAAAACTATAACAGGAATAAGCTTTTTAGGCAACAGTTTTGAAAGAGAATTTATAAAATCTTTATTTGCCTGCTGTGCAAAATCTCTTTGTATTCTTGCGTCAAGTGTTGTTTCATCAAGAGCCGGCTTTAAATCAATAATGATTTTGTATTTTCGGCTGTCCATATGACGAATATGACTTGAAGCGGACAAAATAATCGGGCCGGAAACACCGTAATGAGTAAATATCATTTCTCCGAAATCACTGTAAATTTCCTTTTCATTTTCAAAAAGCTTTACGGAAACATTTTTCAGCGATAAACCCTGTAAATCCGAAATAAAATTGTTTCGGCATACAAGCGGTACAAGACTCGGTTTAATTTCAGTCACAGTATGACCTACCGACTTTGCAAGTTTGTAGCCGTCGCCTGTCGAACCTGTAAGCGGATAGCTTTTTCCGCCTGTTGCGATTACAACACTGTCGCAAGTCATTTTTTCACCGTTGCTTAAAATAACAGCGTTAATTTTTTTGCCGTCATAATCAAACGCAGTAACTGTACCATGCTTAATTTTCGCACCGCTTTTTTTGCAATATCCGACAAGAGCGTCAACAATATCGACCGCCTCATCACTTACGGGAAAGACACGGTTGCCACGCTCTGTTTTTAGCGGAACTCCCAAATCCTCAAAAAGCGCCATAGTATCATACGGCATAAAATTTGAAAATGCCGAATATAAAAAGCGTGGATTTGTCGGAACGAAGGAAATTAAATCGTCAAGGTCAAAGCAGGCGTTTGTTACGTTGCACCGACCCTTGCCGGTTATAAGCAGTTTTCTTGCGGGACGTTCCATTTTTTCAACAACTGTAACATCGTTGCCACGTTTTGCACATTCAGCGCCGCAAAGAAGTCCCGACGCACCGCCGCCAACTATTATTACCCTTGACAAAATTATCCCTCCTTTAGTCTGATTTTTATTTTTTATTTTTATTCGTCACAGTTTAGTTCTTCAAGCTGTTCGGCTGCCTTTTCCCACTGTGAATAAAGCTCGTCTCTCTGCCGGGTCTTGCTGTCAAGGTCGGTTGTAAGAATTTTCAATTCTTCATAAGATGACGTTGACATTTTTTCTTCAATTTCGGTCAGTTCTTTTTCAATACTGTCAATTTCACACTCAAGGCGAGCCTGAAGCGATTTAAGCTTTCTCAAACTGCTTTGACGTTCTTTTTTCAGTTTATAATCGTTAATTTTAGGCTTTGCTTTTTCCTCAATTTTTTGCTGCGGAATATAGCGTTTAGCCTCGTAATCGGAATAATTACCCGTAAAATTATTACAACCGTCCGGCGTTAATTCAATAATCCTTGTCGCAAGTTTATTTATAAAATATCTGTCGTGGGAAACAATCAGCATTGTACCCTCGTAATTAAGCAACGTATTCTCAAGTTCTTCACGTGAAAAGGCGTCAAGATGATTTGTAGGCTCGTCAAGCAAAAGAAAATTAAATCCCCCGAGCATTAGTTTTAAAAGCGCTACTCTTGCTCGTTCACCGCCCGAGCAGACCTCAAGCTTTCTGTAAACCTCATCGCCTTTAAATAAAAATGCGGCAAGAGCATTTCTCACCTTTGTTTCTGTCATAAAAGGAAAGGCTGTCCACACCTCGTCAATAACTGATTTAGACAAATCAAGCTTAGCCTGCACCTGGTCAAAATAGCCTGTCATAAGATTTGCGCCAAACCTGAAATTACCGTCGTCACGTGACAAATCACCCATTAAAATTTTTAAAAGCGTCGTTTTGCCGCAGCCGTTATCGCCTAACAGAAAAACACGTTCGCCACGTTTAACTTCAAAATTGACATTTGAAAAAACATTATTAGAGCCAAAGCTCTTTTTAAGTCCCCTAACTTCAAGTACATCCTCGCCCGAAACACACTTGGGTGTAAAGTCAAATCGGATTTTCTGCACCTTGCTGTCGGGAATTACAAGCTGTGCTTTTATTCGTTCAACAACCTTTTCCTTGCTTTCGGCTGTTTTTATATTCTTTTCCCTGTTCCATCTGTGCTGCTGGGCAATAATACCCTCAAGACGTTCAATTTCTTTTATATCATTATTATATTTATCCTCAACAGCTTTTTGCTCAGCAGCCTTTTTTTGCAGAAAAACAGAGTAATTGCCTTTATAAGAACGCACTTTATAATTTTCGATTTCAACGGTTTTATCCGTTATCTTATCAAGAAAATAGCGGTCGTGGCTTATAATCATACATGCGCCCTTAAAATTTTTCAAGAACTCTTCAAGCCACTGAATAGCGCTGATGTCCAAGTGGTTGGTAGGCTCGTCAAGCAAGAGAAAATCAGCATCTGAAAGAAGAAGCTTTGCAAGAATCAGCTTTGATTTTTGACCTCCCGAAAGCTTGGATGTAGGACTATCAAATTCATTTTCTGTAAATCCCAATCCGAGAAACGCCGAACGTGTAAGTGATTTATAAGTCAGACCGCCATGCTGCTGAAACAGGTTTGTTAAATCGTCCTGACGTTCAATAAGCTGACGTGATGAATCGGTTTTCAGCTTTTCGGCAATTGCTTCAAGTTCATTTTCCATTTCAATTAAATCGGAAAAAACGGAAATAAGCTCCTGCCATATAGTTCTGTTTTCGGAACAAGTGTGCTGTTCCATATATCCAAGGCGAGTATTTTTTGATAAAAAGCAGTTACCGCTGTCAGGCTGATATTCACCTGTTATAATTTTAAAAAGCGATGTTTTACCAACGCCATTGACGCCGACAACACCGACCTTTTCCCTATCCTGAACGTCAAATGAAACACCTGAAAAAAGCGTATTTTCTCCAAAAGACAATGTTAAATTTTGCACATCAAGCACATTCATAATAACACACTCCAAAATTAGTGCTTATATT
>JAJBVC010000090.1 GCA_020860025.1 Clostridiales bacterium
CTTATTAATATATAAATTATATTATTTAGAAATTACTCACAAATCAATTATAAAAAATGTCCTCGACAAGTTATTCACAAGTCAAGGACATTAAAATTACATCAAATTTATAATTGATAATCAACGGCAATGGATCTTTCCATTACAGAATGCATATGTTTTTTTACGACGTTACAGTGATACGGGTCGTTTTGATATTCGTCAAGCGCACTTTCATTTTCAAGCGTAACCTGAAGAATTATATCATACGAACGCTCGGAGTGCAAAAAATCAATGCCGACTTCAATATTCTTGGCTGTCGGAACTTTTCCCACCATTGATTTTAAAATATCAGCAGTTTTTTCACACTCACTTTGACTGTTGTCCTTAAGCTTAAAGCATACAATGTGTTTTATCATAATAGTATATACACCTCATTAAAATAATAAATAATATCGGATATTTTATTTTTAATTTCAAATCAAATAATTGTGCTGAAAAAATACCATAAAGCTCAAGCCTTATGGTATTTTTAGAGTAACTATGCAAAAATAAATGTAAATTTTTACGAAAAATTTTTGTTATTTAGCAATATCGGCAACACGAGATTCACGAATAATGTTTACCTTGATTTGACCCGGATATTCCATTTCATTTTCAATTTTCTTGGCAATTTTATGCGCAATGTACGGCATACGACTGTCGTCGATAACTTCCGGTTTAACCATTACACGAACCTCTCTGCCCGCCTGAATTGCATAAGCACGTTCAACACCGTCAAAGCTTGTCGAAATTTCTTCAAGCTGTTCAAGACGTTTAATATAATTTTCGATATTTTCACGTCTTGCACCGGGTCTTGCGGCAGATACAGCGTCAGCCGCCTGAACAAGACAGGCAACGACTGTTTTACATTCGATTTCACCGTGGTGAGCCGCAATGGCGTGAACAACGGCGTCGCTTTCTTTGTATTTCTTTGCCCACTCAACGCCGAGAGCGATGTGAGAGCCTTCCATTTCATGGTCGAGCGCCTTACCTATATCGTGGAGTAATCCTGCACGGCGAGCCTGTTTTTCGTCAGCGCCAAGCTCCGCCGCCATAAGACCTGCAATATAAGATACTTCAAGGCTGTGCTTGAGTACGCTTTGACCGTATGATGTACGGTATTTAAGCTTTCCGAGCAATTTAACAAGTTCGGGGTGAATTTGACCGCAGTTAGCTGAAAGAACAGCCTTTTCACCTTCCTGCTTAATAATTGCATTAACTTCTTTAGTGCTTTTTTCAAAGCATTCTTCAATCTTAGTAGGATGGATACGTCCGTCCTGGATTAAACGCTCGAGAGTGAGCCTTGCAATCTCTCTTCTGACAGGGTCAAATGAGCTGATTGTAATTGTTTCGGGAGTGTCGTCAATAATAAGTTCAACGCCTGTTATTGTTTCAATAGAGCGTATATTACGACCCTCTCTGCCTATAATTCTTCCCTTCATTTCATCATTCGGAAGGGATACAACGGAAACGGTAGTCTCCGCCGTGTGGTCTGCTGCGCAACGCTGAATAGCAGTGCTGATAATTTCACGTGCCAAAACCTCGCTTTGGTCGTGTATCATCTGCTCGTGTTCTAAAATACGCTTGCTCTTTTCAGTATCAAGTTCTTCCTCAAGGTCGGCAAGAAGTTGCTTTTTTGCCTCCTCCTGAGTTAAACCCGATATACGTTCCAGCATATCAAACTGGCTTTTCTTGATGCCATCGATCTCGAGTAGCTTTTCATCAATTTGTTTTTGTTTTTCACTTAAATTTTCATTTTTTTGCTCCAAGTTATTCGCCTTTTTATCAAGATATTCTTCTCTTTGATTCAGGCGAGTTTCTTGTTTTTGTACTTCGCTTCGTCTTTCACGGATTTCTTTATCCGCATCAAAACGCAGCTTGTGAATTTCATCCTTTGCTTCAACAAGCCTTGCTTTTTTGGTAGCTTCAGCCTCCGACAAAGCATTGTTGATTATTTTTGTAGCCTCCTGTGTAGCGGAGCCAATTTCTTTTTCGCTCGTTTTTCTTCGATGTTCGCCACCGAGAATAAAACCGAGAACTCCAAAAATAACAGCGCATAATGCACCGACAATAATCAAAATAATGATTTCTTTACCACTCATGTCAACAGCACCTCCTTCTGTTTAAAATTCTCGAAATTTACCATCAGAAAAGGTACAGTTTATATTCAAGGAAGTTATTAACAATATGTAAAACTTCCATAATAATATACACCTATATCTTGTATATGTCAAGTTTTTTGACAGTAAAATATACAAACAGTTTATGGAAATGATAATATAATCAGTGAAAATAAATAAATCTTTTATACCTCTTTTACTTATTGATAAAATTATCCTATTATGGTAAAATAAATCATAATTATAGACAATGACCGCATATTATGTTATCATAACAATATAATTTTTATAAGAGGAACCGATATGCAAAGTTATAAAGCAAAAATCGAAAAATTAAATATAACCGATTCAATTGCCGATATAACTGTTTGCATTATTGGTGACAGGGCGCTGAGTTATCCGAGAATTTCGGCTTGCTTTTATTGTGAAAACGACAACCGTATTCTTCCGATGGATTTAAAAGAATGTAAAGAAAATACAGCACTTGCCATCGGCAGGTTTGATACAGCTTCTATCTTTTATAATTCAAAATGCCATAAAAATGTTAAAATCAAATTTTTAGTTAGCGACGGCAATGAGGATAATATAATCATTGAGCCTGAGGATGAGGCAGTAATTCCGTATACAAACAAAATGAGCGTCAGTCGATTTTTTAAGATTAGCCGCAGGGAAAGACAGAAATTTTTGTTTGCGAAATTTATGTCGTTTCTTTTTCTGCCGTACAGGATGAAAAAGGTACAGCCTAATAAGGTTGCTTTTTTGTCAAACCGTACCGACAGACTTACCGGAAATATTAAGGCTGTTTTTCACGAAATGACAAAGGTTGACGGTGTCGATATTACTGTTTTGTGCAAAAAAGGCGGTATTCGTAAAAGCTTACCGAATATTTTTAAATTTTTTAAACTTTATGCAACGTCAAAAGTCGTTTTTGTTGATGACTATTATCATATGATTACTTATGTGAAGAAGAAAGATGATGTTAATCTTATTCAGCTTTGGCACGCCTGCGGAGCTTTTAAGACGTTTGGTTTTTCACGGCTCGGCAGGGAAAGTTATCTTGACCAGGGCTCGCCAAATCATCGTCAGTATGATTATGTTGTGGTCAGCTCTGACGACGTAATTCCTTATTATGCCGAGGGCTTCGGTGTTGCGCTCGAAAAAGTAATACCTCTCGGTTCACCGAGATGCGATGCTCTCGAAAACGAACGAACGATTAATATATTTAAAAAGAATTTTTATAAAGAATATCCCGAATTTAACGGTAAAAAAATTATTTTATTTGCTCCGACTTTTCGAGGCGGTGGACTCGGCAATTGTTCTTATCCCATCGAAAAATTTGAAATAGATAAAATTTTATCCCAAATTGATGACGATTATATTATTATAATAAAAATGCACCCATATCTTAAAGAACGTCCTCGATTTTCAGAAAAATATAAGGGCAGAGTTGCCGATTTTACTTGCGATTACGATATAAATGATTTATTATTGGTTACAGATTTGCTGATTACCGATTATTCAAGCGTAATTTTTGAAGCCTCTGTTGTTCGTGTTCCAATGCTGTTTTTTGCTTTTGACTTGAGCGAATACAGTAGAGACAGAGATTTTTATTGTAATTATGAAAGCTTTGTTCCGGGAAAAATAGTAACGACTACCGATGAAATTATTACTGCTATTGAAACAAATGATTATGATTTTGAACTTGTCGAGCCGTTTAGAAAAAAATTTTTCGGCACGACGTCGGGTCATGCAACCGATAATGTTATTAAATTTACTCAGGAGCTTTTAAATCAATGATGTTTGACGCAAAAATGATTATAAATAAGCTGGCAGTTGAAAAAAACAGGCTTAATATTTCCGTTTCAATCAGTTGTCCGTTTGATATGGACGTTACATCACCAAAGGCGAAAATTATTTTTGAATGTGACGGCAAAAAAAGACGGCTGCCGTTTTTAATTACAAATTATTTTCACCAAAAGCAAAGCGGTTCGTGCATAGTCGTTTGCACATATACGTTTTTGCTTGATAAGCTTTTTTATAATTTTGAAAGCGACAGCGATATTAAAGCTCATATTGATTTTTATTACGGCGAACACGAGGTCGAGTTTGTGCCTTTTCTCGTGTCAACAAACGTAATAAATAATAATCCGCATCTTCATATTAACGAGCAATATATTGAATATGAATGTTTTGACGGAGCAGCTATGTTTAGCCGTGAAGAGATTGAAAACGATGAAACTGAGGAAGAAAGCAATAATTACTCATTTTCATTTGATTGTGCCAACAGCACAATTATTATAAAGAGGCTGAATGTTTATAAAAAAACAACTCTTGTAAAACGAAGCAAAATTGTAGTTCCGTTAATAAAATTTATTTTCTTTCTTTTGAGAATAGCACTTGCAGTCGTACTTTCACCTTATTTTTTAGTCGACGGATTTTTAGCCGGTATCGGCATTTTGCCTAAACGTAAAACACGTACATTAGACAGTTTAGACAGAAATGTTTTTGTGCAAATCAAGGTGAATTTTTCATCATTTCTTAAAACAAGCTTTAAAAAATCAAATTTCAAAAAAAATCTGCGTCGCCCTCTTATTGCAGTTTGCAGAAAATATTATGAATACTTGTGCAAAAAGCCTATTGTTCAAAACCGTGTTACGTTTATGTCCGGCAGGAGGGACGAGCTTGGAGGTAATCCGCAGTTTGTCTATGAGCTTATAAAGGATCGAAAAGATATTGATTTTCAGTTCCTTTTGTTTTCCGACCCGTCGGGTCATTTAAAAGTAAAGAATATGGTAAAGTTTTTAAAGCTTTATTCGTCGTCAAAGGTTGTAATAGTTGACGATTATTTCAGGTTGCTGAATTTGGTCGATAAGCGTGACGGAGTTAAGCTGTTTCAGCTTTGGCACGCTTGCGGCGCCTTTAAGACATTCGGCTTTACAAGGCTTGGCAAAAAGGGCGGGCCTAAGCAGACCGACCCCAACCACAGAATGTACGATTATGCTATTGTCAGCTCTCAGGAAATTGCAAAGCATTATGCCGAGGGATTCGGCTTGAGTGATGAAAACGTAGTTGCAACAGGTATTCCACGTACTGATATTTTTATGGACAAGGCTTATGCCGAACGTGTCAGCACTGCTTTTTATGAAAAGCATCCGCAGCTTAAAAGCAAGAAAATTTTGCTCTTTGCTCCGACGTTTAGAGGTAACGGTCAAATGAGCGCCTTTTATCCTACAAGCGCTTTTAATCCGTGCGAAATATACGATGCACTCGGCGGAGAATATGCTATTATTATTAAGCTTCATCCGTTTTGTAAAGAACGATTCTTTATTCCCGATGAATATAAGGAGTATATAATTGATTTGTCTGAGGAGGACGAGCTTAACGATTTGCTGTTTGTTACTGATTTGCTTGTAACCGATTATTCAAGCGTTATATTTGAAGCGTCGCTTTTGAATATACCGATGCTGTTTTATGCGTTTGATTTGTATAATTATATTTCAACACGTGATTTTTATTATGATTTTGAGGGATTCGTTCCCGGCAAAATTGTTTTTTCCGAAAAGGAACTTTGTGAAAGTATACTGCAAAATGATTTTGAAAAGGAAAAGATAGACGGTTTTAAAACGAAGTTCTTTGACCATCTTGACGGCAAATCAAGCCAAAGAGTCGCAGATTTAATTTTAAGTAATGTGGGAGAAAATTGAATGAGTTCAAATTTAAGCGGTTTTACGAAGAAGGATTCATCCTGCTTAAAAGGTGTTGCAATAATGATGATGCTTTATCATCATCTTTACTGTTCTGCGGGCAGGTTTGAAGACTATGAGGTTAGTTTTTGGCCTTTTAGTTATGACTTTGCAACAGGTTTAAGTTTGGCACTTAAAATTTGCGTAAGCTTTTTTGTTTTTGTAACGGGCTATGGGCTTTACAAATCAATAAAAAACATCAGTATGAACAGAAATGAAGTTTCAAAATGGACACTTTCAAGAACACTTAAAACGATGAGTGGATTTTATTTTGTTTTCATTTTAAGTTCGTTTGTTGCGCAAATAATTGATTCAAAATTCACTGAAACATTTTTTAGTGAAGATACTTCTGTTCCTAAAGGAATAATTTATGTATTAAGTGATTTCTTAGGCTTCAGTAATTTATTGGGTACGCCGTCGCTTAATGGTACTTGGTGGTATATGGCGGCTGCAGTTATATTTATTATATTAATACCTATCATTTTTATTATAGGTGAAAAAATCGGTTACATATCTATATTTGCGCTTTTTTGTTTAATTCCGTATCTTTTTAATGTCGACTATCCCGGAGCAACAAATCCATTGTTATTTTTTCCTATCTTAGTTTTGGGAATGTTTTTTGCTAAATATAATATTTTTGAAAAAATTGAAAAAGGTTTGAATAAAATCAATAAATTTGCGGCATATATTTTATGTTTCATTGTTTTTGGTTTAGCAACCGTATTTTTAGCGTATATTGCAATAACAACATCATATGAAAAAATGTGGATTTTACAGCTTAATATAGCGCCTGTGGTTTACATATTGTTTCTTAGATTTTGCGTAATAAGGATACCTGTAATTAAGCAAATACTTGATTTTTTAGGAAAACGCTCAATGAGTATATTTCTAACGCATACATTTATAA
>JAJBVC010000172.1 GCA_020860025.1 Clostridiales bacterium
CTTTTGATATTTTTAAATTTGATATTTTAAAAAAAATAAAATGCATTTAATTTTATGATTGTCAGGTTTTTCCATTTTTATACTTTAATATAATGTTTTACACCTTTGCAAATTTTTCGCCAAGCTCTTTAAAAGAATATTTGCCGTTGCTCAGCTCAGTCAATTTATTTTCAAGAGAAGTGATATTGTCTGCCTTTACAGTAAATGTAACAGTTACCTGTTCGCCGAAATCACTGCTGTCAATATTAGCACCAAAATCATTCAGTAAAACATTCAGGCGGTCGTAAAAACTGTAATCAACGCAGACGCTTAATATTTTACAAGGCGCCATTGTAATAATATTTCCGGAATCGACAGCAATCTTTGAAGCGTGCGAATACGCTCTGATCAATCCGCCGGCTCCAAGCAAAGTTCCGCCAAAATAGCGAGTTACGACAACGCACACGTCAACAAGATTTTCTTTGAGCAAAACATCCAAAACAGGTACGCCAGCAGTACCGCTCGGCTCGCCGTCGTCAGATGAACGTGAAATATTATTATCTTTTAACACGTAAGCGAACACATTATGAGTAGCGTCCCAGTGCTTAGACTTAATTTTATTTACAAATTCAACCGCTTCCTGCTGAGTTTTTACGGGCTTAACGTAACCTATAAAACGTGATTTTTTCTCAACAAATTCATCGCAGTTTTCAAATTCGACTGTTTTATATTCTTTCATTATATTCTTTCGTTATATATCTTATATATTTATTGAAACTACCAAAAAAACAAGGCAACGAAATGACCGTTGCCTTTAAATTTGGATTAACCTTTTTTTGCGTATCTCTTATTAAATCTATCAACACGACCGCCGGTGTCAACAAGTTTTTGCTTACCGGTATAAAACGGATGACACTTTGAACAGATGTCAACCTTTAATTCTTTTTTAGTGCTTTTTGTTTCATAAGTAGCACCACAAGCACATTTTACTGTGCAAACATCATAATTTGGATGGATACCATCTTTCATGTATTTTCACCTCTTTGAAAGTATTGTAATTACGCTTTGATATATTAACACAAGAATAAATAAATTGCAAGTATTTTTTTAAATTATTTATACGAGCAAATTTTTCCTAAGTGAAATGAATAAAGAACAGACTCGCTGACAGGCTTGTTAAGAACTCTTGAAACAGCCGTTTTATAAAAAGCAATTTGATTTTTATATCTGTCAAGAAGCTCTTCGGGCGTATTAACACGGTCGGTTTTATAATCAACAAGAATAAGTTGATCGTTTTCTTCAAAAACACAGTCGGCAATACCCTGAATTAAAACAGCATCTTCAAAATCGGTATCGTAAATCTCGCTCGCTTTTACAAAGGTTGATACTTTAAGCTCTCTGTAAATATTATTTGAAGTGAAAATCCGATTTGCAAAAGACGATGTGAAGAAATCGGTAAGTTTTTTCCTGTCAAGAGAATCACACTGCTCTTTATTTAAAAATCCTTTTTCAAGGAGTTTTGATATTTCATCCTCTAAATTTTCCTTAGCGTTTTTATAATCGCAAAACTGCATAAACGTGTGCATAGCGGTTCCACGTTGTGCGGGAGTAAGACCGCCTTTGTTTAAAAAAGCAGGCTTTGTTGAGGTTAGATATTCAAAATTATAATCCTCATCATCAAGCGATGACGCCGTTAATTTTGACGAAAATGCCGACAGCGTACTACGCTTATAACTAAACGAAAGCTTACTCTCAATTTGCTTAATAATATCTTCGTCAGGGTCGGCAAACTTAATTTCATTTTGAAAATGCTCATCATCATCGCCGTCAAAAATTTTAATATCAAGCGGAAAAGATGATTTATACTTCGATATTTTTTCAAATGAGTTAATTCCAAAAACAGAACCGTCTTTATGAAGCAATGAACATATCAAAAGAAAATCAGCGTCGCACATTGCTTTTCGACAAAAGCTCGGAGAAATACCGAAAGATGTTATATCACCCGATAATTTTACTGCTTTTTTCATAATATCATCGCAAGTAATAAAAGCGATAAACTGCTCCTTGGCACGAGTTACCGCAACGTAAAGGACACGCATTTTCTCACTCATAAATTCTGTTGTATTTTTATGTTTTAAAACAGCATAAGCAAGAGATTCAAACTGATACATTCCCTCCTCGTTATGGCATTTAATGCCAAGTCCGAACTCGGAATTTAAAAGAAGCTTTGAACTTAAATCGGTTTTGTTGTACCTGCGAGATGAACCGGCAAGTATACAAACAGGAAATTCAAGACCCTTTGAATGATGAACTGACATTATTGTAACAGCATCCTCGCCGGACGGATTAACAGCTGAAGATGAAACAGACTTGTCACTGTCAATAATCTTATCAAGGTATCTTAAAAACGAAGTCAAGCCAACATTTACGCCGTTATCAAAATTTTGAGCAAATGAAATCAACATCAATATATTTTGATAACGCTGTTCGCCGTTCCCCATTGCATTTGTAAAAGCGACAATTCCCTTGCTTTCAACAAGAAACCTGATAAATGATGAAACAGACATTGTAATTGCAATTTTTCTTAAATCGGCTAAATCATCCAAAAAAGCTTTTACTTTTTCACTTTTTGAATTTGAAACCGAATCATACAGGCGATGCGCTTTTGATTCAAGTTTAATTTGAGAAAGTTCATCGGCTGTAAATCCGTATATCGGCGACATCATTGTAGCAAGAAGCGGTATATCAAGAGTCGGATTATCAATACATCTTAAATAAGACACAATGATTTTTATTTCTTTATTATCAAAAAGATTTGTTGCATTATCGCAAATAACCGGAATACCGTAATCGGCAAGAACTTTTGAATAAGTGTCTATGTGATTTTTTAAGCTGCTCATCAAAATCGCTATATCACCGTAGCGAATAGGTCTGTATGTATCACCGTCTTTTATAAGCTCTTTTGAGGCGATTTTTTCCTTGATAGTTCTTGCGATACAAGTGGCTTCCGCCTCGTCCTTATCCTCTCCCTTAGCCCCGTTTAAAATACGAATTTGAGCGCTTGGTATGGAAGTTTTCTCATAATTTGCCCCGTAATTAAGATATTCTTCTTCATTATAATCAATTTCGCCGACGTTTTCACTCATAATATTGGAAAAAATAAAATTAACATAAGAGCAAATATCCTTGCGGCTTCTGAAGTTTTTATCAAGAATTATTTTAGATGAAACGGCATTATCATCAGCATTATATGGCGCATATTCCTTTTTTCTGTTATTAAAAATATGAGGCATTGCAAGCCTGAAACGGTAAATACTCTGCTTGATATCGCCGACTGTAAATAGATTCCTGCCGTTTGAAAGATTTGTAAAAAGCATATCCTGCGCTTCATTTGTATCCTGATATTCATCAACAAGAATCTCATAATACTGCTTTGATAATTGACCGGCAATTTCAGTCTTTTCAACTTCTTGATTTTCATTTAGTTTAAACAGTAGCCTTATTGCAAAATTTTCTATATCCGAAAAAGAATAAGCATTTCGCTCTTTTTTTTCTTCAAATACTCTTTTGTCAACTTCTTTTACCATTTCGGCAAAAACAAGAAGCTGGCTGTAAAGTTTTTGCATATCACTTTTATAGCTTTTTGAATCTGTTACCAAAAAAGACTGAATTTCATCTGTTAAAATATTTTTATAGATATTTCTGTTAACTTTAATTTTATTGACAATAACAGGGTCAGCCTTTTTAGACGACGGAAAACGCTCAAAAGAAATATTTGCATTTACAAGATTATCCCAAGATTTTTCAAAAGCATTTTTGACAGAAATTATCTGAGCATAATCCTGCTTTAAAACAGACTGAAATTTATCGTTAATATCATAATCGCCAAAATCAGCAAGCTCAAGATTTTCATTGACAAGCGTCAAAGCAAGGTCAATCAATTTTCTGATCTCATCAGCAATATATGAATACCATTGTGTCTTTGAAAAAGGTATATCCGGATTATATTTTTCAACAGCGCTGTCAAGCCAAACATACGGAAACGGCTGTGCATAAATAAAACGAAGCGTTTTTTTTATTGATGTAATCAAATCCCTGTCACTGTTTGGAGTTGTAAATGATTCAACCAAAGATATAAAACGGCTGTCACCTTTTTCAAAATATTCATTTATCAGTTCGTCAATTACAGTCTCTTGGATTAAATCGAGATCATTTTCCTCAAGAATTGTAAAATCCTGACTGATTGAAAGTTCAAAAAAATTCTCACGAACAAGATTAGTGCAAAATGAATCAATAGTGCAAATCATAGCATTTGGTAATAAAGAAATTTGCTTTAAAATAAAACTGTCGTTTGGACTTTGCTTTAGAAGATCATTAAGTGATTTTGATATTCTGTATTTCATTTCGGCAGCTGCCGCATTAGTAAATGTGACTATAAGCAGTCTGTCAAGTTCAACGGGATTATCTTTATCTGTAATCATCTTTATAACACGTTCAACAAGAACTGCCGTCTTGCCGGAACCCGCAGCAGCGCTTACAAGAATATTTCTTCCCCTTGCGGTAATTGCGTTATTCTGTTGCTGTGTCCATTGTGGCATTTTCTTCAAACTCCCTACTGAGTATAGTTTTGACCTCATCATCGGTCAAATCTTCGGCAATACGTTCATCAATCGTCCGTCTGCCGGCACAGACATCACTGTAATCACAATACTCGCACGTCATTTTATGATTTTTATTTTTAACGGGATTTTGCGATACATTGCCCATATGGAGTTCGGTACCCATTTCGGCAATCAGTGCGTTTATTTTTTTATGAAGCAAACCGAGCTGTTCAAGTGAAGCAAACTGACCGTAAAGTTCGCCGTTTCGTTTTAGTTTAACCGGAATGTATTTTCCCTCAAGGTCGTGTTCCATTGCTTTAGGAATTTCATTATTTTCATCGGATAGCACTATCCCTTTCATTTTAAGAGAATTACTTTTATCAGATGAAGCATACATCTCAGCCTCACTCTTTGAGTGAAATGAAACTATATTTCTTGATGCGTGCATATATAAAACGCCTGCCGGAATACCGTTAAGCTTTGCCGTTTTATCGCTGCAAAGTGAAAAGAGATAGACAAACATCTGTAAATTAAGACCGTACATAATATCAGACAGATTAAAATCTTTATTACCTGATTTATAATCAACAACTCTGACATATCTCTGATTGTCTTTTGTAAAAGTATCAACTCTGTCAATGAAGCCACGTATTTGGACAGTACCGCCGTCATCAAGAGTAATTATTTCAGGTTTAACGTCAGCGTCTTTATCTATTTTTAGTTCAAAGGCCTTTGCCTCAAAGTCGGAATTTGAAAACTCATCGGCAAGCTGCTCAACAACACCGTAAATCATTTTTGAAAGGCGTATGTAGTTATATTTAAATCTGACCGACAAATCTTCAACATTACCCATTTGCTCTGTAAAATAGCTTTGAATATAGCCGTCAACAAGGTTTTTAATTTCACATTTTGTCATGTCCGACAGTTTTTTACTGCCATAATTTGACAGTATCATTTCAAGAACATAGTGAATTATTGTTCCTCGCTGCATAGGGTTCATTTCCGCTTTTTCTCTCGGCTTGGCTGATAAACCGAATTTACAGAAATATCTAAACGGACAGTTATAAAAATCTTCTATCCTTGAATCCGAAACGAGCATATTATAATTAAACAGCTCAGTTGCCGTTTTATTATTTTTAATTTTTATTTGTTCATCTTCCGCCAGCGATTTTATAGCGGGAAAGCGCATATCATTACTAAAATATTCTTTCAGCGAAGAATAAAAAACATCAGTATCAAAATAATGCTCGCTCATAAGTTCAAAGGCGGTTTCCTTGGTTTCAATAAGGTCAATATCGGAAATACTGTTGCAGTTTACAGTTGCAATATCCGGCAGTGCGGATTTTACAGAAGTAACTATTTCGGACGGCGCAACCTCTCTTGACGAGTTTCCGATATATGAAATATGAAGGTAATCACGAGGCGCAGCGCATGCCATATAAGCAAAATACCGTTCCTGAATATTAAGTATTTCGCCGTAGGAATAAAGCTTGAAATCATTTTTAAGAAGAATTTGCCTGTCAGCCTCGCTCAAAATACCGCCCTTACTGATCGTTTGAGGAAACTCGCCCTCATTAGCGCCGAGAATAAAGACAGCGCTTGGGTTATCTGTTCTGATTCTGTCCGCCTGACCAAACTGAACATTGTCAATTCCCTGAGGAAGCGTGCCTAAATCCTCGGTAGAAATAACAAGTGAAAAGAGCTTTGCAAATTCTTTAAGCATAATTTTCTCGCCGTAAATTGCGGATGACATTTGGTTGAGTATCTCCATAACCATATCCCATACTCTTCCCTGCTCGGCAGCAAGTGCATTTTGATTAAGTTCGGAAAGTCCGACGGCATATTTACGTATTTGCTCATCAACTCTAAAGTCAATAAGCGAATTATAAATTGCAGTGCAGATACCTTTTGCATCGGCGTTTTTAACGGCGTTTTTAAATTTGAGAATCGGTGTAATAACCTGTTCCCTAACTGAATTTATCTTTTCAAGCTGAGCTTTGTCACTTTCACTTATTTCATCGACAAAGCCTTTTGTGGAATTTACAAACGGCTTACACCATTTTGAACCGTTAATATTCCACATATATGTATAATTTTCAAGTGCATTTATATCACTTTATTCTATCTGCTTTAAATCGGTTTTTATAAGACTTAAAATATCGTCACTTTTAAGAGAAAAATTAA
>JAJBVC010000211.1 GCA_020860025.1 Clostridiales bacterium
ATATTATACACATGCATAATTTATTGTCAATAGCATTTCTAAAAAATGTTATAAATATACATAAAAATGTATAAATATACTATAATTATTTCATAGTAATTATTGCCTTTACAGCCTATAATAACAGTTTCAAAAAAGGCACGGTATGTTGCAAAAGGAGTTTTGAAATCATAGAATAAAAAGAACAGAGAGTCTCAGCTCTGAATAACGAAAGGAAATATTGTAATGGAAAAATTATTTAACTGGTTATCTGTTGCGGTAGGATTTTCAGGTGGGATTTTTGTGTTTTTATTCGGTGAATTTGACGCTTTGATGAAAGCACTTGTTGTTCTTGTTGTGCTTGATTACCTGACAGGCATAATTAAAGCGATAATCAACAAGAGCGTATCAAGCGAGATAGGGTATAAAGGAATTTTGAAAAAGGTGCTGATTTTTATTGTAATAATAGTATCGGTGCTTATTCAAAATGTGCTGAATAATTCTGTTCCCATAAGAGAAATTGTGCTGACGTTTTTTGTTACAAACGAGGCGATTTCCTTACTGGAAAATGCGGCTCAGTTTATTCCGATTCCGGAAAAGCTGAAAAACGTCCTGCTGCAGTTAAGAAATTCAAATGACACAAATGAAGAAAGCGAGGGATAATATGACGTTTGATAAATGGGTAGATAAGTACCTCGGTACAAAAACAGACTATGATTCTGTAAGCGGAGTTCAGTGCGTTGATCTGATAAAACTTTATCTTGATAAGGTTTTCGGAATAAAAGCGGGCGCTTGGGGAAACGCAAAGGAATACTGGACTTCATTTTCAAAAAGGCAGGCGCTTGTTGATGCTTTTACAAAGATTTCAAACACGGCGGATTTTGTTCCGCTCAAGGGCGATATTGTAGTGTGGAGCGGCGAAATAAGCTCGTCAAACGACTACGGCCATATTGCCGTTGCAACAGGCGAGGGAGATACCTCTTATTTTTATTCCTACGACCAAAACTGGTCGGCAAAGGAAATGACAAAAACACGCCACAGTTATACGGCTGTTTACGGTGTTTTGCGTGCAAAGGATAGGAGCAATATTACCGGCGTTCCGACTGTTGAACTCGGCACGTATTCTCTGACTAATGTTCGTGGAATTTACAATGGCGCAGGTGCCGCTACGGGCAGAAAAAAGGTTAAAGACCTCACATCGAGCGGTAAAAAATCCGCAACCTCAAGTAAATCGAGCGCTGACGCATATCTCAAAAAAGGTACAAAGGTTACCTTGCTTGAGACTAAATTGATTTCAACAGGAAATCTTTGGGGCAGAATACCGTCAGGCTGGCTTTGCATTTGGGAAAAAAAGAAAGATAAACTGTTTTTAAAATAACAAAAAATATGAGTATGTCGAGAAAGTAGTCAGAATTAAGCATTTTGGGAGTGGGAGCTGTACGTGTGTACCATCCAGTTGCGGTGCCCAAAGAATTCTTCGTTTGCAAAAGCAAACTCAATTCTTTGACCGCTGCCAATTCTTATTGCTCCCTTTTTCTCACACTGTGAGCAGTCGCAAACAAATCCCCCGAGCAAAAGGCTTAAAACGCTCAAAAGTGGTGAGAGTTCGATGCACTCACCACTTTTAAATTGTTATTTTTGTAAGATGATTTTATTGTTATTAAAATATACAAGAAAGTTACTCGTGGTTTTATTACTTGAGCGTGTTTATGGCTGCTTTATCGACATACTAAAAGGGATTGTCTGAATAATCAAGACAATCCCTTTTTTATGGTTGTTTTTTACAATTGTATATTAGATTAAATTAAAGCTCGACTTTCATCGGCTTGCCGCCGTTTTCTCTTGATTCATCCGCAAGGTATACGGCAAGATGACCCGCAACGGAATCAAAAATTGAAGTGCAGGCAAGGCTTGGTTCTTCTCCCTGAATGAATTTTACAAAATCCTCTGTAAGACGCTCGTCGCCGCCGCCGTGTCCGCCATATGCGCCGACCATATCGCCTGTGACGTTAAGGTCAACCTCTTCAATGTCGCATTCGCCGTTATGAGCGTTAGGTGACGGATTTATTTTAGATACATAGAATTTTGATTCCTCAAAATTACCGTAAATTTCGCCCTTTGTACCTACAATATGTATCCTTCTCATAGGCTCTGACGAACCGCCGACCATATTATGTGTTCCTGTTGCACCGTTTGCAAAATTAACGAGTACAGACTGATGGTCAACTACATTATTATCGCATTTGTACATACATCTTGCATATGGGCTGTCGCTTTTCATAAGCGCAATTTTATCCTCGATAGTCGGATTTTCAATATCCTCAAGAGCGTCCCATACATAAAACGCCCAGCGGTCGGGATGGTCAATGTAAAGACGTTTTGTTGAAAAGTCGCAGGTGTCAACAAGAGGACAGTCCTTCATACAAATTGTGCCCGCTCCTTCAGGTGCATTTTCAGGCTTAAACTGGTATTTGCTTCCGAAAGATGAAATTTGAGTCGGCTTTGTGTCGGACATCATCCACATCATAATATCCATATCGTGACAGCATTTTGCAAGCAGCATAGAAGTATGGCACTTGTCGGAATTTGCCCATTTTCCTCTTACGTATGATGTTGACAGGTGGTGGTATGATACGTGTTCAGCCGTCTGAATATTTATTATGTCGCCGATTTCACCGTTTACAATTCTCTGTTTTATACCATAGTAAAAAGGAGTATATCTCAAAACGTGGCAAATCATAACCTTGGAATTATTTTTTCTTGCACATTCAACGAGAGTACGCATTTCCTTTTCATTAACGGCAAAAGGCTTTTCAAGAAGCATATCGTAACCGCAGTTAAGAAGCGGAACCGCCGTTTTGATATGAACCTCATCCATAGTTCCGTTTATTATAGTATCGGCAAGCTTTCCTTTTTGTGCAAGCTCATCCGCCGAATTAAAACACATATCCTCGCCGAATCCGAATTTTTCCATACAGTGCTTTCTGCGAACCGGATTTGGGTCGGCAACACCGACAATTTTTAATTTTTCCGGATTGGTAAGAGCAAGTTTGCTGTAAACCATTGCTCTGTGGCCTGCACCGACAATTATTGCCGTAATAGGTTTATTATTCATTTTAATCACTCCGCTTTTATTCAATATTTTACTTTTAATCATTATATAACAAGTACATTAAAATTTAAAGCCCTAAAATAAAATATTTGTAATTTATTGACATAGAGGCGGTTAAAATTTATAATAGAAAAACAAAATATATAAAGATTGTAATAAATTATATTGAAAGGTGACAATGTGAAACGGTTACTTGTTTATCTGAAAAATTATAAAACACAGTCGGTAATGGCACCGCTTTTTAAACTTCTTGAGGCTGTTTTTGAACTTATAGTTCCTCTTGTTATCGCCTCAATAATTGACGTCGGTATAAAAAATGACGATATTGGCTATATAGTCGCACGCTGCGGTATTCTTGTACTGCTTGCGCTTATAGGTATGGCAGCGGCGATTACGGCGCAGTATTTTGCGGCAAAAGCGGCTACAGGCTTCGGAAGGGAGCTTCGTCATGCTCTTTTTGAAAAAATACAATCTCTTTCTTTCAGCGAACTTGATAATATCGGTACGTCGTCGCTTATAACAAGAATGACTAATGACACAAATCAGGTGCAAAACGGAGTAAACCTTGTTTTAAGGCTATTTCTTCGTTCTCCGTTTATAGTTCTCGGCGCAATGGTTATGGCGTTCACCGTTGACGTTAAATGCGCTCTTGTATTTTTAGTTGCAATAATTTTGCTGTCTGTCGTAGTTTTCGGAATTATGGCATACACAATTCCAAAATATAAAAATGTCCAAACGAAGCTTGATTCAATAACTCTCAGCACAAGAGAAAATTTGCAGGGCGCTCGTGTAATCAGAGCGTTTACAAGCGAGCAAAGAGAGATTGACGAGTTTACAAAGCGCAACAATGCATTGTCGTCTCTTCAGCGTGCTGTCGGCAGAATTTCCGCACTGCTTAATCCTGTTACCTATGTGATTATAAATATTGCTGTTGTCGCTCTTGTTTATACAGGCGCTTTAAGAGTTGATACAGGGAATTTAACACAGGGCGAGGTCGTTGCTCTTTATAACTATATGAGCCAGATTCTCGTTGAGCTTATAAAACTTGCCAATCTAATTGTAACCGTTACAAAAGCGCTTGCGTCCGCTCAAAGAATCAGCGCAGTATTAAATCAAGAAAGCACTTTGGAACATACAAGCAATAATAAATCAAGCGATGCGTTTGTTGAATTTGAAAATGTTTCGCTGATATATAAAAACGCTTCAGCCGAGTCGCTCAGTGATATTTCATTTTCAGCCAAAAAGGGTGACGTTGTCGGAGTTATCGGCGGTACCGGCTCGGGTAAATCAAGCCTTGTTTCGCTTATTCCGCATTTTTATGACGCAACGAGCGGTACTGTTTTCGTTGACGGAAGCGATGTCAAAACTCTTGATGATGAAAATTTAAGAAAGCGTATCGGCTTTGTTCAGCAAAAAGCGGTGCTGTTTAAAGGTACGATACGTGATAATATGAAATGGGGAAACCGGTCGGCAAACGATGATGATATTATAGACGCTTTAAAACTTGCTCAGATTTACGATACGATAGAGGAAAAGGGCGGTCTTGATTTTATGGTTGAGCAAAATGCAAGCAACCTTTCCGGCGGTCAAAAGCAACGTCTTTCTGTCGCAAGAGCGCTTGTTCGCAGACCTGAAATTCTCGTGCTTGACGATTCGTCTTCCGCTCTTGATTACGCTACGGAAGCAAAGCTCAGAGAGGGCATTTACGCTCTTGCCTATAACCCTACTGTCTTTATCGTATCTCAGCGTGCGTCGTCCGTAATGAGCGCAGATAAGATTATAGTTCTTGACGACGGTGTGTGCGTCGGTATCGGCGACCATCATTCTCTTTTGAAAAGCTGTGATGTGTATAACGAAATTTACACCTCTCAGTTCGGAAAGGAGGAAGCGTAATGAATACAAAAAATGCTTTAAAACGTGTTTTTTCTTATATAGGAAAATATAAATATTTTCTTTTGGTATCTGTAATTCTCGCTCTTGTAAGTGTTGCGCTTACGCTTTACGTTCCGATTTTAGTCGGTCAGGCAATCGACTGCATTGTCGGTGCGGGTGAAGTTTATTTTGAAGTTATCGCCTTAATTCTTCTTAAAATTGCCGTAATCGTTGCCGTAACGGCTGTTATTCAGTGGCTTATGAATGTGTGCAATAATAAGATAACGTATAATGTGTCACGGGATTTGCGTAAAAAGGCATTTGATAAAATTCACGTTTTGCCTTTTTCATATCTTGATTCACATTCAAGCGGCGATGTGGTAAGCCGTGTTATTACCGACGTTGACCAGCTTTCCGATGGACTGCTTATGGGCTTTACACAGTTTTTTACGGGTGTCGTTACTATAGTAGGAACGCTTGGTTTTATGCTGTCAATCAATGTTTGGATAACGCTCGTCGTTGTTGTTGTAACTCCGCTTTCATTTTTTATTGCAAGGTTTATAGCAAAACGTACTTTTAAAATGTTCTCGCTCCAGTCAAAAACAAGAGGGGAGCAGACTGCGTTTATTGACGAGATGGTTTCAAACCAAAAGGTCAGCACGGCGTACTCAATGAATGAAAAAAATCTTGAACGCTTTGATGAAATCAACGAAAGGCTCGCCGATTATTCTCTTAAGGCTACATTCTTTTCGTCAATAACAAATCCGGCGACACGTTTTGTAAACAGTATCGTTTATGCCGCCGTTGCGCTTTTCGGTGCAATAATGGCTGTTAAGGGAAATATTACCGTGGGAATATTGTCATGCTTTTTGTCGTATGCCAATCAGTATACAAAGCCTTTTAACGAAATCAGTTCTGTTGTCGCCGAGCTTCAAAACGCTCTTGCCTGCGCCGGCAGAGTCCTTGACTTTATCGAAGAAGAGGAAATCACTCCCGACAGCGATGATGATATTACCCTTGAACACGCAAGGGGCGATGTTATAATCAAGGATATGAACTTTTCATACGTGCCGCAAAAGCCACTCTTAAAAAATATAAATCTGCACGCTCAAAAAGGAATGACCGTTGCGATTGTCGGAACGACAGGCTGCGGAAAAACAACTCTCATAAATCTTTTGATGCGATTTTACGAGCCGGACAGCGGTTATATTTACGTTGACGGGATAAATTCAGCCGATATAACAAGAAAATCACTAAGAGAAAATTTCGGTATGGTTTTACAGGATACTTGGCTGAAAGCCGGAACGATTGCCGACAATATACGACTTGCAAAGCCCGACGCAACAGACGAAGAAATTATAGCTGCCGCAAAAAATGCTCATTCACATTCGTTTATCAAACGTCTGCCCGACGGTTACGATACATTTATAGGTGAGGACGGCGGTTCACTTTCACAGGGACAAAAACAGCTTTTATGTATTACAAGGCTTATGCTCTCTCCGCCGCCTATGCTCATCTTGGACGAGGCTACATCGTCAATAGATACAAGAACGGAAATAAGAATACAAAAAGCGTTTAATACTCTTATGAAGGGCAGAACAACGTTTATAGTCGCTCACCGTCTTTCTACAATAAAAAATGCCGATACAATACTCGTTATGAGCGACGGCGAAATTGTTGAACAGGGCAGTCACGAAAAACTCTATTCGCAAAAGGG
>JAJBVC010000198.1 GCA_020860025.1 Clostridiales bacterium
AATATTTCTCAGGCAATACAAAATTCCTTGTATTGATTCAATATAAAATATTGATTCAAAATAAAAATAAAAAAACAAAAGCATCAAATTATTTCGTGGTGAGAAAGAAATAACCCAATGCTTTTGCTTTTTTGTCAATTAGTCTGCTCTAATTGACTGTTTTGATGGTATCTATATAATAGCACTCGTATGCTTAAAAGTCAATAGTTTTTTAAAAATTTTCTAAAAATTTTTTAATATCCCGCTAAAAGCCACTTAAACAGGGGACTTTTTACGATTCTAAAATTATTTTTAAATAATGAATAAAGGACTAAACCGTTAAAAGTTTAGTCCTTTATAATGTGGTTGCGGGAGTAGGACTCGAACCTACGACCTTCGGGTTATGAGCCCGACGAGCTACCAACTGCTCCACCCCGCGATATTATTTGTTCAGTGAATATATTATAACAGATAAAACGATAATGTCAATACTTTTTTTAATTAAATTGAATAAGTCAATGTATAACAAGTTAAAGTTTAAAAAAAATAATACGAGTGATAATGATATGACTAAAAATGAAATATTTTCAATATCGCTTGATATAGGAAAGAATATAATTATTTGCGGCGGTGAAGTCAGCCGTGCTAAAGACACAATAAAAAGAATTAACAATGCTTACAAAAACGACTGTTCAGTCTTTATTCTACCAACGCTTATTATTGCACAATGCGGTGAGAAAGTTGAAATAAGGCGCATAGATAGAGAAGAAATAAATCTTTTTGAACTTACACGTCTTAATGAACTTTCACGGCAGCTTTGCAGTGAAAAAAGTGACGCTCAAATTAATAAATACGAAAACGAAGAAGTATATTCAAAACTAATAGAAATGCTTGCTGTATTTTGTGCAACAGGCTCTTTTTCAATATTTTTCGGCGGAACATTTTTAGACGCACTCTCATCAGGAGTAATTGGTATAATAATCACTTATCTTAATTATAAAAAAGATCAGTTTCCTTTATTTTCATCTAACTTAATTGACTCGTTTGTTGCAGGCTTGCTTTCGTTTATTCCGCAAATTTTCGGTCTTGCAACGCATTATGATAAAATTATTATAGGAACAATAATGCTTTTAGTGCCGGGGCTTACGGTTGTAAATGCCATTCGTGATATGATGAACGGCGATCTTGTAGCAGGTTTGATTGAACTGATAAACGCAATAATGTCCGCATTGGCAATCGCTTTTGGAATTGCGGGAGCGTTATTTCTGTTTTCACTGTTATGATAAAAGAAGTATTATGCTGTATATTCGGTACACTTGCATTCGCTGTTACAATGAAAGCACCAAAACGAAGCTTGATTTTTATTATTATAGGCAGCGCAATTACATCCGGAACCGAACGCTTACTGT
Source organism: Clostridiales bacterium (assembly GCA_020860025.1). Classification (GTDB taxonomy): domain Bacteria; phylum Bacillota; class Clostridia; order Oscillospirales; family Acutalibacteraceae; genus Eubacterium_R. Next base: position 1,389 of record JAJBVC010000198.1, read on the forward strand.
GCCAATATTACGGCGATTTTATCGCTTGTTTTTCAGCTATGGTATGCCTTGTATTTTACTGTGAACTTCTTGCTCGCACAATAAAAATGCCGTCTACCGTACTGCTTATGCCGTCAACAATTCCGCTGCTTCCCGGAAGTTCAATATATTACGCTATGTTTTATGCAATATCAGGCAGCTTGCAGGAATGTCTGGGATATTGCAAAGCTACAATTTATGCCGGCCTTGGAATCGCACTTGGTGCTGTCGTCGGGACGACGGTTATCAGATTGATTAACAGTTACAGGTAAACAAAGTGACAATATCTAATATTTGCACGATATAAATAAATATGGTATTATAAAACTAAATATTTTTGTCAATGTATGAATTTGATTAAAATTATGCAATTAAAGATTTTATATTTTTAGATTGTATGGTTTTATGTATTATCATCACGGGAGATTAGCAAATGAAAATTCTGATTGTACCTGACAGCTTTAAAGGAACGCTTACATCTAAACAAGTTTGCGAATGTATAGCAAATGGAATTTCGCAAGTAAGTGATGCCGAGATTACCGCCGTTCCGTTTTCTGACGGAGGGGAAGGCTTTGCCGAATGTTTGGCAGATATTTGTAAAGCAAAACCACTTTACACAACTTGTAGTGATATTTACTCAAAACAAATTAAAGGCGTTATGTACACATACGAAAAAACAGCAATTATCGAGTGCGCAGTCGCAAGTGGAATTCAAAAGAAAAAAGATGTAATGAACGCTACTTCTTATGGTACGGGAGAACTTATAAAACACGCTGTATCAAAGGGGTTTACCAATATAATTTTAGGTTTGGGAGGCAGTGGCTGCTGCGATGGCGGAGCGGGTGCTTTATCAGCTCTCGGTGTTGAATTTAAGAATAATTCAGGTGAAATAATACCCTCTCCGAAAGGTAAAGATTTATCAAATATTTACGGTGTAAATTTCAAAAATAGTGTAAAGCATATTGACTTTACATATGCTTGCGACGTTAAAAATGCTTATTTTGGAAAAAACGGAGCCGCTTATGTATTCGCACCTCAAAAGGGAGCAAATAAAGATGATGTAATTAAACTTGATGAAGGACTTAAAATGATTAATGCTTTTCTCCCGAATGACGTCAGTCATGTGAAAGGCGCAGGTGCCGCCGGCGGATTATGCGGAGGACTGTACGGCGTATACGGCGGTAAAATTTGCAGTGGATTCGATATATTGTCTCAAGCTTGCTCGCTTGAAGAAAAAATAAAAGCGTCTGATATTATAATAACGGGCGAGGGTAAAACCGATAAGCAAACTCTTATGGGAAAGCTGCCGTACGAAATTTCGTGCCTTGCGGCTAAATATGGTAAAAAATGTTATGTAATAAGCGGAAGTATTGATAATGTAAAAATAGGGGATAAGATGTTATCTCTTGTGGATAATGACACCTCTTTAGAGCAGGCAATGGAAAATTCTTCCAAAATACTTACTTTAAAAGCAAAATTACTATTGCAATAATTTGTTTTTAATTATATAATAGAGATTGGTACTGAAATAAGGGGTAAATAAATTTTAGGAGAAGTTGTATGAAAGTAAGAATACCTAAGCACAGAGAATTTCTGATAAAATTTGAGGATGGCTATGAACAAGAGACTGAGGCTTGGCAAGCACTAAATCAAATTGTTAAGGACTATAGTGTCGATGGTAAAAGCATTTACACGGAAACCTTCATTGAGGATAATGAAGATAAAGTAAAAGCTTTACAAGAGAAATATCAGTTTACTTATGAAATAATCGAAAAGTAGTATTGTTTTCAAATTCGTTTTGAAGTTATGAATTATATGAGGTTTTAAATAATGAATAAAGCATATGTTGTGGCAACTGCCCATCTTGATACCGTTTGGCGCTGGAATCTTGCAAAGACTGTTGAAGAGTACATACCGGACACTATCCAAAAGAATTTTGATTTAATCGAAAAGTACCCTTCTTACAAATTTAATTTTGAAGGTGCATATCGCTACGAGTTGATAGAGCAACTTTATCCGACTGCTTTTGAGCAAATAAAAAGCTATGTCAAAAAAGGGAATTGGTGCATATCGGGTACATCATATGAAAACGGCGACACAAATATTCCTTCGCCCGAAGCTATGATAAGAAATATAATTATCGGTGATAAATATTTCAAAGATAAATTCGGTCAATCGTCTGATGATTTATTTCTTCCGGATTGTTTTGGCTTTGGTTGGGCGTTGCCGTCTGTTGCTCATCACTGTGGTATAAAGGGCATAACAACTCAAAAATTATCATGGGGTTCGGCATACGGTCTGCCTTTTGATTTAGGTATTTGGAAAGGCCCTGACGGAAAAGGCGTTTTAACATCTCTTAACGCAAAGTCCTATAGGCATAAATTCAGCGATGATGTTCGTGGTGATGTTAGCGTAATTAACAGCATTGCGGATAATTCAAACAATGCTGATTTACCATGGTGCAATCATCTTTACGGCACCGGCGACTGTGGCGGTTCACCGACGGAAGAAAGTGTACAGGCTGTTGAAAAAAGCGTTGAAAAGAATAAAGATGATGAAAATTTCGAGGTAATTTCAGCACGTTCGGATCAAGTGTTTAATGATATAGAAAAGCTCGACGACGCCCAAAAGGCTAAACTTCCTGTTTGGGAAAATGAATTGCTTATGACGAGCCATGGCGCAGGATGCTATACTTCACGTGCAATGAGCAAGAATCTTAACAGAAAATGCGAGAATCTTGCCGGAATGGCTGAGGCTGCTTGCTCTTTTGCAAGTTTACTCGGTACGTGCGATTATCCTTCTCAGCAGTTAAATCAGGCTTGGAAAAGAGTGCTTGCTCATCAGTTCCACGATGATATTACAGGAACGTCGAATATGCAGGTTTATAACGAAAGTTGGGCGGATTACAGCACATCAATCGCACAGTTCAAAAGTGAATATATGAACGGCTTTAGAGGTGTGATTAGCGAGCTTAACACTGCTTGGGTTGATGAAAAAAGTTCGGCTGTAGTTGTAAATAATCCGACTCAGTATCGTCACAAAGAAACTGTAGAGATGCATATTAGAATTACTCGTAATTGCAAATATGTGCGTGTGTATGACAAAGCGGGAAATGAAATTCCAAGCCAGGTTAGAATGAAAATGGGCAAGGAATTTGTTGTTCTGTTTGTTGCCGATGTAAAGCCTTTTGGCTTTAAAGTGTATGAATTTAGACCGAGCAATAAACCATGTAAAATTAGAACAGACCTTAAAATTACAAACCACTCAATAGAAAATAAAAAATATATTGTTCGTCTAAATAAAAACGGCGATATAGGCTCTATCTTTGATAAGGAACTAAATATGGAAATTTTAAAGTCTCCTATCAAAATGGCACTGCTAAAAGATGGCGGTTCACTTTCTTATCCAAGCTGGGAAATCAAAAAAGAAGATATAGACAGAGAGCCTTATTGCTATGCCAATACTCCCGAATTTAAAATTTTTGATGTGGGCCCCGCTCGAGTATCAATCGCAGTTAAGCGTGAGGCTGAATATTCTTCAATACATCAAATTATAAGTCTTGATTCGGAGTCTGATATTGTATCTGTTAAAAACAGTATTGAGTGGCGTACAAGAAGAACAATGCTTAAAGCTGTATTTCCTTTTGTTGCATCTAATCCTAAAGCGACATATGACTTGGGACTCGGCGTAATTGAAAGAGGTAACAATACAGATAATCTTTACGAGGTGCCCGCTCAAAAATGGGCGGATATTACCGATGAAAGCGGTGAATTCGGCGTAAGTATATTGTCTGACAGTAAATACGGATGGGACAAGCCGAACGACAATACGCTTAGATTAACGTGTATTCATACCCCATGCGGTGCTTTTACAAAAGAAACCCGCCAAGACTTGCAGGATTTGGGTATGAATTTGTTCAGCTTTGGTATCTACAGTCATAGAAGAGGTTTTGATACAGGTACACATAAGCAAGCTGAATTTTTCTGTTCTCCTATGGTTCCTGTTGTAACAAAAGATAAAAGCAAACCCGGTTCAAGCGAACATCTTTCATTTTTTACAGTTAGCAGGGAAAACATACTTGTCAGAGCTGTTAAGCACGGCGAAAATACAAAAGACAAAAGTATTTCTAATGACGTTTTCATTCGTCTTAACGAAGGTATCGGCAAGAAGCGAAAGAATGTAGTCTTGAAATTTTATAAAAGAGTTGCTGCGGCAAAGTTTGTAAACGGCAAAGAGGAATATATTTGCGATGCGCCTGTTACAGACGGAAAAGTTGTATTTGATATGGAGCCGTTTGAACTTAAAACTATTCAAATTACTTTTGAAGAACCGAATGAACGTAAAGAAAATGCAAAATTCTTCAATGTACCGATACCGTATAATGAACGTGGATTTACTATGGACTATGATATGCGAAATGTTATTTTGCAAGGCAGTGGTTTATCGCTTCCGTTTGAAGAGATACGTTCAAAAATGTACATCGGTGGAATACCGTTCCAGTTTGCTTTTCCGGAATTGCAATATAATGTGTTAGTATGCAAAGGGCAGACAATTAAAATGCCACAAAATGGCGCCACTCGATTATACTTTATTGCAGGTTCAGCATTGAGTTCGCAAAAGACTGTATTTTCGATTGACAATGCTAAATTGGATATGACAATCAATTCGATAAAAGATTCATTTTTGCAGTGGGATATGGAGGGATTAGACCAAAAATATTATATTCATCAAAATTTGAATTACGGTCTTGAGTTTTCACATACCCATCATCCTGAGGGTAATTCCATGCAAAAGGCACGCTTTTATATGTATTCAATAAATATTAAAGATAAAAAGGAAATTCGTCTGCCGGATAATAGTAAAATTGTAATTTTGGCAATGACGGCGGCAAAAGATCTTCCTGATACTGTTTTTGGAAAATATTTCTTTGATTTACATAAAGCAGACTACGATAGCAGCTTAATTCCTCCTGTTGATAAAATTATTGATAAAACAGATTCCTTAACAATACGTGCTGGAAAAATTGAGGATCAGGTTAAATCAGGTAAAGGTAAAGGAATTAAACGAGATAATATTATCACAAACATAATTCGTTCATATACGAAAAGTGAATGGTAAAATTTAACAACATAGAAAACGCTTCTGTGTAAAATTGCACAGAAGCGTTTTTCTCTAATAAAGCATTTATATTTAATCAATTTTTTAATTTCTTAATTTGACTTATAA
>JAJBVC010000091.1 GCA_020860025.1 Clostridiales bacterium
TTTATATATTAATAAGTATATCTTCTTATTGACTTTATTCCAATCTCAAGGTATAATTAAATATGTATTATTCTATAACTAACAGCTATGGAGGAAATTATGGAAGACAACAGGGAAATAGAAATTGATTTAAGAAAAATATTTACAATGCTGAAAAAGAAAATAATTTTTATTATTCTTTTCGGTTTAATAGGGGCCGCTCTTGCAGGTTGTTTTACTAATCTTTTTATCGAGCCTAAATATACGGCAAGTGTACAATTATACGTTAACAGTAATAACAGTAACCTTATCGGTTCAAGCGGTTCAATCAGTTCCGGTGAGTATGACGCATCTGAAAAGCTTGTCGGAACATATATTGTCGTTGTGGAAAGCAGAACTTTTCTTGAAAAAGTTGCTGAAGAAATGGATGAAACAGTTTCAGCAAGTGCAATTCAAGGAATGATGAGTTGTTCGCAAATTGATGAAACACTTGCTTTTAAGGTCAGCATCACCAGCACAGATCCTAATTTAGCTGCTGAAATTGCAAACACTATTGCCGATACGTGCCCCGACGAAATCGTTCGAGTACTGAAAGTCGGCGGAGTAGAGACTATTGATTATGCCGTTGTTCCGACATCACCTTCATCACCTAATCTTGAGCAAAATATTCTAATCGGCTTTATTGTTGGATTTGCCTTATCGCTTATAATCTACTTCATTAAAGAACTCTTTGATACAAGAATTCTCAGCGAAAAAGACTTGGAACGTGACTTTAATATACCTGTACTCGGCACTATCCCAAGACTGCTGCCTGTAGAATCAAGTGAAACAGATGATACGAAAAAATCAAGTTCGTCGGACAAAACACTACATTCCGCAAACAAGGAGAGTAAATGATGAAAAAGACAAATAAAAAACAAAAAAATAAAAATGCTCATTTTACAAAAGAAGATCAGCGCAAAATTCTCTGTTCCGACTCTCCTTTTGCGGTAAAAGAAGCGTACAGTTCAATAAGAACGAATCTCTTGTTTACTCAGCAGGGTGAGGATTGCCCGATATACGTAGTAACAAGCCCTACGGCAAATAACGGTAAATCAATCAATTCTATAAATCTTGCCGTTTCGTTTGCTCAAATGGGAAAACGCACTCTTCTTATCGATGCAGATATGCGTAATCCGACTATACACCGTTTGTTTTCAATTCCCGTTAAAAACGGTCTTTCGGAAATTCTTGCAGGTTTAACCGACAACATCACTGTTTCAAAAACAGATGTTGAAGATTTGTCAATTTTAACAGCGGGAAAAATACCGCCGAACCCGGCTGAGCTGCTTTCGTCCGCAAGAATGGATAAGCTTCTTGAATTTGTAAAGCAGCATTATGACTGCGTATTTATTGATACTCCTCCGGTTAACCTTGTAACAGATCCAACGGCTTTCGCAACAAAAGCAACAGGATATATTATAATCGTTAAAGCAGGTGTAACCGATACTCAAAACACCAAAAAAGCTGTAACGTCTTTAACTAATGTTGGTGCTAATGTTGTTGGTTTCGTTTTAAACGATGCCATAGAAGCTAACGGACTTAAATACTATTCATACGGAAGGCACCGTGGATACAGATATAAGTACAACTATATTTATAGTTGTAATTATAATTATAATTACAACTATAAATATAGATAAGGTGTATTGCTAATGGGTGCCCGCAGAAGAATACAGAAAACTTTAGAATTCTATGTCGGTCTTATATCAATTATACTCGCAAATACAATTTCATATTTGATTTTCGGAATCATTATTGACAAGATTGTTGACTATTCGCTGAACAGTTGGCTGGTATACATAGTGGAAGCGTTTTTGTCATACTTCATTGTTTTTACTCTTTTTTATGTACCGATGAATCTTGTAAAACGAAGTCGGTCGCTCGAATTTGTATCAACAACGAGAAACAGCATTTTGACGTACGTTTTCCTTGCCGCAATAATGCTTCTTACAAAAAACGAAATTCTTGAATCACGTTATCTTTTCATCAGCGGTTTTATTTTATTTTTGTTTTTTTCTCTGATAGGCAGGTATGTGCTCAAGCGTTACCTATTAGGACGTGTGGCAGACAGCAAGCTCGCAATTATGACCGGAGTCATTTCCACTTATTCAAGAGCAAAAGAGTTTATCCCAAAGCTCAAGGTTGACTGGTCAAAAAATGTTAAAGCGATTGCTTTGCTTGACGCCGAATATGAAGATAACTGCTTCAAGCGTCAGGTAAAAACAAAGCAAAAAAACGGTAAACCTATTACTACTTTAAAAAAGGTTGAAGATGTTGACGGTGTACCTGTTGTTGCTAATAAAGAAAATCTTTTAGGCTGGATAAGAACAGCGTCACTTGACGAGGTATATATAAACCTCCCAAATGAACATGACGATTATGTTGACGATATTGTTGAAGAACTTGAGGATATGGGAATAGTTGTGTACATAAACATTCCGAGTATGGAACGGCGTGTTAATATGAGCAAGTACAACAATTTTGACTGTATCGTTAAATCGGGATACCCTATGGCTGTGCTAACTCCGGCTCTTCACAATAACACTTCGCTTATTATTAAACGAATTCTTGACATTATCGGCGGATTGGTCGGCACTATCGTTTCGCTTCCAATTATTTTGCTAACGGCAATACCGCTCAAAATTGAATCTCCCGGCCCGCTGATTTTTAAACAGCAAAGAGTTGGTAAAAACGGAAGAATTTTTAATATCTATAAGCTTCGTTCAATGTACGTTGACGCAGAAGAACGCAAGAAAAATCTTATGGAAGAAAATAAAATGGACGGTCATATGTTCAAAATGGACGATGACCCAAGAATAACAAAGGTCGGAAAATTCATTCGTAAATACAGCATTGACGAGCTTCCTCAGTTTTGGAATGTTTTAAAGGGCGATATGAGCCTTGTTGGCACAAGACCCCCGACAATAGACGAATTTGAGGAATATGAAAGTCACCACAAAAGGCGATTGTCGCTCAAACCCGGCATTACCGGTATGTGGCAGGTATCAGGTCGTTCTGACATTCACGATTTTGAAGAGATTGTACGTCTTGACTGCGAATATATTGATAATTTTACAATAATGCTTGATATTCAGATTTTATTTAAAACAGTCGGTGTTGTCCTCAGACATAAAGGTGCGAATTAGGTTTACTTATGAAAATTGCTATGTTCGGTCACAAGCGTATTCCCTCACGTGAGGGCGGTGTAGAAATCGTTGTTGAAGAGCTTTCAACTTTGCTTGTACAAAAAGGTCACAGCGTTACTGTGTATAACAGAAAAGGTCATCACGTTGCGGGAAAAGAATTTGAAAGCAACACGAAGCTGAATAATTACAAGGGCATAAAACTCAAAAGCGTATTCACCTTTGAAAACAGTAAGCTAAACGCTATTGTTTACAGTATACTTGCGGGCTTTCGCACCGCTTTTGGCAGATATGACGTTGTTCATATCCACGCTGAGGGCCCGGCTTCCGTGTGCCTGCTGCCGAAGCTTTTCGGAAAAAGAGTAATTGTCACTATTCACGGCCTTGACTGGCAGCGTTCAAAATGGGGCGGATTTGCAACAAAATTTCTCAAATTCGGCGAAAAAACAGCGGCAAAATATGCCGATGAGGTAATCGTACTTTCAAAAAATGTACAAAATTATTTTGCTGAAAATTACAATCGCAAAACAGTTTACATCCCAAACGGAGTTACAAAACCGATTGTTAAAAATGCCAATTTGATTTCAGAAAAATTTTCTCTTAATAAAAACGGTTATATCCTCTATCTCGGACGTATTGTTCCCGAAAAAGGACTACATTATCTTATAGAGGCTTACAGTGCCGTAAAAACCGATAAAAAACTTGTCATTGCAGGAGGAACAAGCCATACCGATGACTATGTGACTGAGGTAAAAAAGCTCGCAAACGACAATCAAAATATTATCTTCACCGGTTTTGTTCAGGGAGAACTTTTGGAGGAGCTTTATTCAAATGCCCTTATCTACTGCCTGCCAAGTGACCTTGAGGGAATGCCGCTCAGTCTGCTTGAGGCTATGAGCTACGGCAACTGCTGTCTTACATCCGACATAGCGGAATGTACCGAGGTGTGCGAGGATAAGGCTGTATATTTTAAAAAAGGCGATGTAGATGATTTAAAGCTAAAACTTCAGGCTCTTTTAAATGATAACGAAAAAATTAACAGCTATAAAAATACAGCCACACAGTTTATTTGCGATAAATTCAGCTGGGATTATGTTGTTAATGAAACTCTAAAGCTTTATGAGGGTGCGAAATGAAAATATTGATGGTAAATAAGTTTCTGTATAAAAACGGCGGTTCGGAAACATATATGTTTAAACTTGGAGAGTACCTTGAAAAAATCGGCAACGAGGTTCAGTATTTCGGTATGGAGCATCCCGACAACTGCGTTTCAAATGCCGTAGGCGCTTATACAGAGCAAATGGATTTCCACAGTGCCGGAGCATTAAAAAATATCAGTCTTTCACTCAAAACTGTTTATTCAAAAGAAAGTATGAAAAAAATCCGTTTGGTTCTTGATGATTTTAAGCCGAATGTTGTCCACTTGAATAATTTTAATTACCAACTTACTCCTTCAATTATAGTTGAAATTCGAAATTGGGAAAAGGAAACAGGTCACAGAGTAAAAATAATTTACACAGCACACGACTATCAATTGATTTGTCCTAATCATATGCTTTATAATCCAAATGATAGTAAAAACTGCGAAAAATGCATAACGGGATCATTTGCAGAATGCCTTAAGGGGAAATGTGTACATAGTTCAACTATGAAATCTGCAATCGGTATGATCGAGGCAACTTATTGGAATAATAAAAAAATATATGAGCAAATCGATACAATAATTTGTTGCAGTGAATTTATGAAATCAAAGCTCGATACAAATCCTATACTAAAAAATAAAACTGTTGTAATGCACAATTTTATTGACAGGTGCAATAATAACAATTTTACCAATAAAAAAGATTATGTCCTCTATTTCGGAAGATTTTCTCAGGAAAAAGGGATTAAAACCTTGTTAAAAGTTTGTAAATCTCTACCTGATGTGCACTTTGTTTTTGCAGGAACCGGTCCTCTCGAACATGAAGTTAGTAATATTGAAAATATCAAAAATGTAGGGTTTAAATCCGGTGAGGATTTAAAAAAGTTGATAAGTGAAGCAAAATTCTGTATTTGTCCAAGCGAGTGGTATGAAAATTGTCCACTTTCAGTTATGGAAAGTATATCAATGGGCACCCCTGTAATAGGAGCAGACATTGGTGGTATACCGGAGCTTATCGACGACGGTAAAAACGGTTGTCTTTTTGAATCCGGAAATGAAAAGCAACTCTCCGACATAATACGTTCTCTTTATTATGACAATGACAAAATATTAAACTTAACTCAAAATGCTGTTAATTCAAAATTCTTCGATGTTGATAAATATTCTAACTGCCTTCTAAAATATTATAGCTTATAGGAGAGTAAAACTTGTGGAATCAACAATAAATAACGTTTCCCCATTAAAAAATAGCAAAACGCCAAGAAATTCGTCTATTGAACTAATACGAATAATTTTGCTTTTTGGAATTGTTCTTTGTCATCTTCTTGAAGGTGGCAAAGATTTGAGTGGAATAAACAAATATCTTACAATTCTTGCAAATTCCGGTATGAACGCAGGTCTTGGCATTGATTTTTTTATGTTGATAACAGGTTATTTCGGTATAAATTTCACTTTAAATAAACTTAACAATACATATTCAATCATATATACTTGTTCTATTGCAATGCTTATTATACGTGCCGCATTTGATACTGTAACGATCAAAAGTTGTTTACTCGCTTTAATTCCTGTATCGCACAAGTTTTTGTGGTACGCTTCATGCTACATTTATTTATTAATACTAAGTCCATTCTTGAATTTAGCTATAAATAAAATGAGTAAAAAATGTTTTCAAAAACTTATTTTGGTAATGATTATACTGCTTAACGTTGTCCCAACATTCCTGTACTATGACATCATGGGCGATAAAGGAAAGGGACTTGTTACTATGATTGAGCTTTATTTTATTGGTAGATATTTAAAATTATACCCTATTAAAATCAAACGTAGTACAGCTATAATTTCGTTTTTCGTTATAATGATAATTGGTTTTATAGGAAATATTGCAGCAACTCTTGTACGTTCGGGAGAAACATCTTTTCCATTTTCACGTGAGTGTACAATCATCTCTCTGTCACTTGCGATTTTGCTTTTGCTTATTGCAGTGGATATTCCTTTTTACTCAAAAGCAATTAATTTAATATCATCAAAGGTTTTCTATGCTTTTTTGCTCAGTCCTCAAGTTATACTTGGATTTTTCTTATCAGTTGATAATTTAAAATCATCATTATTATATTTACCTGCTTGTATAGGATTCGTTGCGCTTTCGTTAGTTATAGTCTTTGCTCTTTCGTTCGTTTTACAGTATCCTGCTAAACTAATGACAATTATTTTAGATAAAGCAGAAAAACTTTCAGTCAAACTTTTAAAAAAATTCAAGTTTTTTAATAGAATAGAAAATTATTTTATAAATGGAGATAACGTAAATGG
>JAJBVC010000123.1 GCA_020860025.1 Clostridiales bacterium
AATATGATTAGAGGTATCCCCGTTCGTCATATTAACTATATTGAAAATTTTTGTATTGATAACTCCCCTGTCTGCGCCGTAACCTGCATACCGTCAACCGATATGCGGGAAGTTACGGATTTGCTTGTAAAAGTCGGAATTAAAAGTTTTTGGAACTTTTCAACTTTTGATATAGCAATGGCTCACCCTGATGTACTTGTTGAAAATGTTCATTTGACGGACAGCCTTCTCACGCTTGGTTATCTTACCAACACATCTCTTAAATCGGAGGACTAAGCCTTGCAAAAGATTAGCTCTAAAGAAATTGTTGATATAATTAAATACAGCGACACATCAATCATAATGGTGGAAAAACTTCCTATTGCCAATAATCCCAATCAATACAAAGTTCAGTATTCTGTGGTTGATTTTGAAAATAAAAGCATTGATGTATTAACTAAAAGCGCTTACCTTTATAAAAAATTCGGTACCAATTATAAGCGAATAAAAGAAATTATACCGAACTTTGTTCAATGCGAGGCTGCCGTGCTTTACGACAGACGAGTGCTTGCTATATATCCAAACGGCGAATCGGGAATTTTTAACCGTGACGGCGAGCTTGAGTGGACAGGCGAATTTGAATATCACGGTGAGGTTGTAAAGTGCCTTGCTCTTGAGGGTAAGTATTTTTGGAGCATTTGTCCAAAAGAAAACAGTGTAATTCGCTATGCCTGTCAGAATATGAGCGTTGATTTGCGAATCGGCTCAAAAGACGCTCCCACATTTATAAATCCGTCGCACATTTCCTTTGACGGCAATGATATTTATGTGTGCTGTGACAACAATAAGGTACGTAGAATTGACGGCAATAACTACACAGTTTCGGATTATCTTAATTTTGGCGACACAATCAAAAAGTATTATAAATTCGGAAAATATTCTGTTGCCGTACTTACTAACGATACATATGTGCTTGATGAAAATCAGTAATTAAACTAACTCAATAATATAAAAAGCCTCTGTAAACATAAAATCGTTTACAGAGGTTTTTCTGTCTAATCAATATCTAATCAACATTATTAAATTCTATCTTGATTGGATTTTTTTTATTATATTTTTCAAGTTCCTGCAAAAGCTGTTTTAATTCAACATCATTAAGCGTTTCCTGCTCTTCGGGATAATCCCATTTTTCAAAAGGATTTTTCTTAACGCAAACCATTTTGCCGTCAACGAGAACCCAAGGGAAAACAAGAATTTTACGCTTATTTTTTACATAAAAGAGCGTTCCTTTGCTCCCCTTTGAAACATTCTTAAAATAAATTAAGCCCTTTGCCTCTTTCATAATTATACGAATCTGCTGTTCGGGAGGAAGATTACGGAATTGATGTCTGTTAAACAGCGGTAAAATTATTATTCCCAAAACAAGCAGAACAACAATAACTGTAATAACTATTTGTGCCGATGTCATAACTCTACCCCGATTGTAATAATCTCAAACGGCTTGTATTCGATAACATCTGTTTCGCTTTGAGTTTCTTCAAGCATATTAAGAAGCTTAACCTTTTTATCAAGCTTGATTTTTCCACGCTTGCCGTCCTGCTCGGAAAGTCTTATTACAGTCATATTTTCGTTTTCGGCTTTCTTCATAGCCTGCAAATAAAGAGGCTCAAATGTCGGGCCGTTATACGATACGTCAGCCTTAACAAGAGGAACATTGTACTGAAAAGCAAGTTTGTTAATACCGAATGTAACAGCGTCTTTTGAATGAGGAACTATCATATAGCAGAAATTATGCTTTCCTATATCGCCTGTAACGTCAGGTCTTACAGTCGCACGAAGAAGAGAAAGGCTCATTGTATTATTGTCAAATCCAATTCCGTACTTGCCGTTATTTACAAGAGCAATTCCACCGTCAGTTTCAGCTAAATCCGCCCACTTATGATGGCAGGTTTCAAATCTTGCTTGCTGCCAGCTTGTATTTTTATGAGTATCACGTTCAATAAATCCCGCTGATGTATCGCAAAGAGCCTTACGTGTCAGAACATTGCAGGTAAATTCTGTTTTTGCAAGCTTATGCTTTTCGTTCCAGTCAACGATGCTTTCAACTTCAATTCCCCTGCTTCTGCGAAATACTCTGATTAACATTGTCCAGCTTGATTTTTCTGTTGAAAGAACAGTTTTAAACTCTGCGCTTTCACCGTCTTTATACGAAAGTTCAAGAGGCTCTTTAACAATAATATCAATTTGTTTATCTTTGTAATTCGGAAGAATGTCCCAAGCGTCATAATTTCCGGGGCAGTCGGTATAAATTTTCAGTTTGTTAAAGTCACCGTCAACCCACTGTCTGTCAAGCTCTTTATCGTAAAGCGATGATATAGAACCGTCGGAGTTAAATTTGATTGAATAATAAGGTGTTTCGACCGTATCGCTTATATCAATCCATTCACCGCTGAATTTAACGGCACGAAGCGACTGAGATGAAAGAGCGTCAATATTTGGAATAATCCAGTTACCTTTAATTCCGCAGCGAACAGCACTGCCGTTTTTATTAGGTATAAATGTCAATGCGTCACGTTTAAAATTAAGCGTATTAAAATATTTACTGCCTGTACCGATAACAGAATCTACAGTCTTTTCAATATTGGCATAATCAGCCATTGCGTCCTCATAAACAGGATGAATATGAGAACCCGGCAAAATATCGTGAAACTGGTTAATAAGCAGTTTTTTGTAAGCGTCGGTCAATACCGCAGAATTATCCTCGCCTCTTAATACTGAAAGAATCTCGGCGTCACGAAGCTTAAATTCAAGTTTGCGGTTTGCTCGTTTCATATTAGATTTTGTTGTAAATGTTCCACGGTGCATTTCAAGATAAAGCTCACCGTCCCATGTAGAAAGGCTGTCATTATCCTTGAGGTTTTTCTCAAGAAATTCAGAACCGCCCATATGCTCGCACTTAGGCATAATCGACAGCTTGTCAAAACGGTGCATAAGCTCTATCATCTCTTCTGTACAGCCTGAACCGCCGTCACCGTAGCCAAACATATTCATTGTCTGACCGCCGCTGTCTTTATCAATATACGCTTCCCAGTTTTCCTGAATTTGCGACGGCATATTCCATGTTATAAAATGCGTTGGAGGAACGCACGCAAGAACTTCAGTACCGTCAATTCCCTTCCAAATAAAATTATTGTGAGGAAAACGGTTAGTGTCGTTCCACGTTGACATTTTGTTTGAAACAAAGTAATCAACGCCGCTCTTTTTTAGAATTTGAGGTAAAACCCAACTGTTACCGAAAACGTCGGGCAGCCAAGCGTTATTAACTGTTTTACCGAACATTCTTTTATATGTGAGCTGACCGTAAAGGCACTGACGAATCAGCGATTCAGCCGACGGTATGTTACAATCAGGCTCAACATACATAGCACCGACCGGCTCAAACTGACCGTTTGCAACCTTTTCCTTGAGTTCCTCAAATACGTCCGGATAATATTTTTCAAGCGTTTCATAAACATAAGGCTGAGTATGAGTATACTTGAAATCAGGATACCTATCCATAAGGCGAAGCTGAATAAGAACCGTACGCAAATTCTTTTGTACAGCGTGAATTCTTCTCCAGTAATAAGCAATATCAAGATGAGAATGAGCAATCAGTGCAACATCGCCGCTACCTTTATAATTATCGTTAGCAAACACAACATCGTTAAGATATTTTTGAGCGTCTTCAACACCTGTTAATTCATCGCTGTCAAAGTCAATCAAATTCATTGCGTTATTAAGCTCTTTATTAAGAAAATTGCGGTAATCCTCATTAAATAAATCGCTCTTGGCAATATCAAGCAGGAGTTCAAAATCCCACACTAAATCCTGCACCGGATGATTAACGGTGCAAATATACGCTCCCTCAAAAATCTGACGGCATCCACGAACGGAAAGAGATTCGGGATTACGCTCATCATCAGGCTTTGAACGGTTATAGCCCATCATATCAAAATGAAGCGTTTTACTGTCGTCAATATAAGGCGACAGAAGCATACGTTCTCTGTTCGGGTCAACACCGCCAATATATTTGCCGTTTACCTTAACGCAAATTTCAGCGGCTGTTTTAAGTGAAAACCACAGCTCTTTACCACGAAGCTCGGCGGGAATATCAACATCAGCTTTTATAAAAGCGGTGCCGTCGGGAGTAAAATACATATCGCCTTTATTAAGCGGTCTGTAGTCGTCACTGTAATACTCAAATTCCATTTCAGACACCTGACGGGCATCTCTTATCATAAGATTTTTAATTTCCCACTTAGTGTCATAAATATGTCTTTTTAACCAGCCAAAGCGCAAATCAGTCCATTCCTCGGGACGCATTGAACGCCTAACTACTTTAATATGTGCCATAATTAAGTTTTCTCCTTATACATCCTGAAAATAAGGCTTTTTGCGAATTGCAACAACCTTGACGTTTTTCTTTAAGTCTTTTTTAATCTGTTCCTCAATCCACGCAGTACAGCGATGCAGAATTAAGCATTTTGAACATTCTCCCCTAAAAATGAGAGTAAGCTCGTTTTCATTGAGCGATACAAATTCAACCCAACCGCCGTCGCCTTGAAGCTTAGGCTGTAAAACAGTTTCAACGTAATTTTTAACTTTATCCATAAAGTCCTCCGCCAAAATTTATAAACTAAAAATTATCTTTCTATAATTTCTTTAATTTTAGTTCTGATTTGAGCAAGTCTTTGCTCTGCATTTTCCTTGCTCTTATCCTGAATACTGTAGTAAACTTTAATTTTAGGCTCTGTTCCCGACGGACGAACCGCCATCCAAGAACCGTCATTCCAAATATATTTAAGTACATTTTCAAGAGGTAAATCACGAACACCCAAACTATAATCTATTATTTCATCAATTCCGTCAAAAAGGTCTTTTCCGGTGTTTCTGAAATATGTCATAAGACTTTGAATTTTTTCGGCGCCGTCCTTACCTTTAAGAACGAAAGAATCAAGATAATCAAGGTAATAACCGTATTCGCTGTAAATTTCATTAAGACCGTCAACAAGCGTTTTGCCCTGATTTTTATACCAAGCCGCCATTTGACAAATAAGCATTGATGATACAACCGCATCTTTATCCCTTGCGTGAGTACCTACAAGATAGCCGTATGACTCTTCATAGCCGATAACAAATTCTTTCTCGCCTGTCTCTTCATACTTATTGATTTTATCGCCGATATATTTGAAGCCTGTAAGTGTTTCTTCAATATTCAAGCCAAATTTTCTGCCGATGTTAGCGCCGACTTCAGACGTAACGATTGTTTTTACCAAAGTTGATTTTTCATTAAGCGTATCTTTTTTCATTGTTAAAACGAATTTAACAAGAAGCGCACCTGTTTGATTACCTGTAAAGAGCCTGTAATCATCGCCGTCTTTTACGGCAATTCCGACACGGTCACAGTCAGGATCGGTTCCGAGAACCAAATCAGCGCCGATTTTCTTTGCAGTTTCTATAGCAATAGTCAAAGCGTCTTTTTCCTCGGGATTAGGTGAACGAACCGTTGAAAAATTGCCGTCGGGAAGCTCCTGCTCTTTAACAACCGTAACATCCATTCCCTCAAGCATTCTGCGAACAGGGATATTTCCGGTACCGTGAAGCGGTGTATATACAATTTTTAAATCACTTTTTTCTTCATAAAGAGATTGCTTTTTAACCTCAGCGAGAAATGCGGACAACTCTTTTTCGCCGATTTCGTTAATTAAATCGCTGTCATCGGTAAACGGAATTGATGAGTAATCGGTAATTGCATTTATAAACTCAATAGCATTTTTTGCATCCTGAGTGCAAAACTGACAACCTTTGCTGTCGTATACTTTATATCCGTTATACTCCTTTGGATTATGCGAAGCGGTAATCATTACACCGGCGGTACAGCCGAGATAATGAGTTGTAAACGAAAGAACGGGAACAGGCACCAATGTATCGTAAATGTAAACCTTTATCCCCTGTGAGGCAAAAATTCCGGCAGCCGTTTTTGCAAAATATGATGAATTATTCCTTGAATCATAAGCGATTGCAACAGATAATTCGCCGTCATACTTGCTTTTTAGATAATGTGCCAAACCGAGTGTCGCCTTTCCGACGGTATATTTGTTCATACGGTTCGAACCGGCACCCATAATACCACGAAGTCCGCCTGTACCGAACGCCAAATCCTTATAAAACCTGTCCTCAATTTCCTTATCGTCGGTTAAGGCTGAAAGCTCCGCTTTAGTGTCCTCATCCGCAAATGAGAGCCACTGCTCATATTTTTCTTTATAATTCATAAAAATACCTCCGTTATGAAGTGACATTTGTCAAGTAAAAAAACAAAAGTCACTAAAAATAAATATTTTAAAGTATAAAACACTTGTTGTATATTAACCGACTTTTGTCGGGTTAATTCCTCAACATATCATTTTGAAAGCATTGTCAAGACCTTGCCGCTTTTGCAGTGCGAGCAGTCTTTGCTATGGTAAAAAATTCTTTGTGAAATTATGGATTTATATTTTTAATTATACTAAAGAGTTTCACGGAATTATATATAAATTTTATGAAAAAGATATCTAATATTATTGTTGCAATAATCCATATC
>JAJBVC010000046.1 GCA_020860025.1 Clostridiales bacterium
AAACTATGCTCTGTCAGTCAATTCTACTATGAATAATTCACCTAATATCATATTTCTATTAAATTATTATTGCTTTTTGATTATGTATTTGTTATAATGAAATTGTGATATTTTAGTACGGTAAAGTATTACCGCGCAAATTACATTAAATTTTTTAAGGAGAAATTATTTATGAAAAAGTTTTTATCCGCATTTCTTGCAGTTGTAATGATGCTGTCGGTAATCGTAGCATTTGCAGGCTGCTCGAAAGAAGACACCGTTGATGACACATCAGCAGACACAGCAGACAGTGTATCTGCAGAAGACAGCGACCTTGCATATATTCAGGAAAAGGGTACTCTTGTAATCGGTATTACATTGTTTGCACCTATGGATTACTATGCAGATGAAGATGAAACAGAACTTACAGGTTTTGAAGTGGAATTCGGCAAGGCTGTTTGTGAAAAGCTCGGAGTTACGCCTGAATTCCAGGTAATCAGCTGGGACGCTAAGGAAAGCGAACTCAATGCAAAAAATATTGACTGCATCTGGAACGGCCTTACAATCACAGAAGAAAGACAGGAAACTATGTCTATCTCTACACCGTATATGGCTAATAAGCAGGTGCTTGTCGTTAAGTCCGAAAATGCTGACAAGTACACAACAGCTGAGGCTCTCACAGGTTTAAGTGTTGTTGCCGAAAAAGAGTCGGCAGGTGAAGAGGTTGCTACTACGGATGAATTTTTTGCAAATGCTGAATATACAGCTGTTGAATCAATGGCAAGAGCAATGATGGAGGTTAAGTCAGGTACGGCTGACGCAGCGGTTATCGACTATGTAACCGGTATCGGCTCACTCGGCGAGGGAACCGATTATGAGGATCTTGTTATGGTTGAGGGTGCAGAATTTGCCGATGAGGAATACGGTATTGCGTTCAGAAAAGACAGCGACGTTACAGCTGAAGTAAACAAAATTATAGAAGAACTCGGCGAGGACGGAACGCTCCTTGAAATCGCTGAAAAGTATAAGCTTCAGGATCAGCTTTTAGTTAAATAAACCTATCATTTAAAATTCTATCAGCAGGCGGAGAATTGTTCTGCCTGCTGAAATTGTTATATCGGTGAAATTATGGAGAATTTTTTATCAGTAACCGTCGAACTTTTAAAGGGTTTCGGTGCGAATTTAAAATTATTCGGTTTAACTCTTTTGCTTTCGTTGCCGCTCGGACTTATTGTCACATTTTGCACCACGTCAAAGTTTAAACCGCTTAAATATTTAGCAAAGACCTTTGTGTGGATTATAAGAGGTACGCCTCTTATGCTCCAGCTTTTCGTTGTACTATATGTACCGGGACTTGTTTTCGGTGTTCCGATTAAAGTGCGTTTTACAGCTGCGTTGATTGCGTTTGTTATCAATTATTCCTGTTATTTTTCAGAAATATACAGGGGTGGTATTGAGAGCGTGCCTATTGGTCAGTATGAAGCAGGTCAGGTGTTGGGTATGACGAAGTCGCAGGTATTCTTTAAAATTGTATTAATGCAGGTTGTTAAAAAAATTATTCCTCCAATGAGTAATGAGATAATAACACTTGTTAAGGATACTTCTCTTGCAAGGGTTATTGCCGTTGCCGAAATAATTATGGCTTCTGAAAGATTTTCCGCAAGAGGAATAATTTGGCCGCTGTTCTATACAGGATTGTTCTTCCTTATTTTCAACGGACTTTTGACTATTATATTCGGCAAGATTGAAAAGAAGTTAGATTATTACAGAGGTTAATGCCATGGCTGTTTTAGAAGTAAAAAATATACATAAAAGTTTCGGCAGTAACGAGGTTTTAAAAGGTATTGATTTTTCGCTTGAAAAGGGCGATGTTCTCGTTATTATCGGCTCGTCGGGCAGTGGTAAAACTGCGCTTTTAAGATGCCTTAATTTTCTTGAAACACCTGACAGCGGTACTATTTCCGTAGGCGGTGAGGAGCTTATTAACGCTAATGACAAAACGACATTGAGCGAAAAAGAAATTCGTCGTAACCGTCTGCATTTCGGACTCGTTTTTCAGCAATTTAATCTTTTTCCGCAGTATACGGTTATGGATAATTTAACATTAGCTCCGAAGCTTGCTTTAAAGGAAGAACTTAAAGCAAATAAAAAAGAAAATAAGAGTATTTCAAAAAATTATAAAGCTGAACGTACTGCTGAAATAGAGCAAAATGCTCTCGATTTGCTCAGCCGTGTCGGATTATCGGATAAAGCAAAGGCGTATCCGTGCGAGCTTTCGGGAGGTCAGCAGCAGCGTGTAGCTATTGCAAGAGCGCTTGCTATGAAGCCCGACATTCTATGCTTTGACGAGCCAACCTCTGCTCTTGACCCTGAGCTTACAGGCGAGGTGCTTAGCGTTATACGCAGTTTAAAATCCGATGACAGAACGATGATTGTCGTTACGCATGAAATGGAATTTGCCAAAAATGTTGCGGATAAGGTTATATTTATGGCAAACGGCGTTATTGAAGAAAGCGGTACGCCTCAGGACGTGTTTGAAAATCCGCAAAGCGAACTTCTCAAAAGCTTTTTCAACAAGGCTCTTGATAAGGGTTAATAGCCGAATTTTCTTTGATGATTGCATTATTGCAAAACTATGATATAATATGATTATGTATAAGTATGAGAGATTGTCGGATGATATAAAAATCGCAGTCAGCAGTGACCACACTTTTGGAACTGATGCAGTGATTCTTTCCGATTTTGCGCAAATTAAAATGCGTGATAAGTCGCTTGATATGGGAACAGGCTGCGGCATTATTCCTTTTTTATGGCTGCGTGATGAAAAAATCAATAATGTTTCTTGCATAGATATTCAGGAAAGTGCTTATGAGCAAGTGTGTCACTCTATCGCTTTAAACGGCATTTCAAACAGAATTCAGGCTTTTCAAGGTGATATACGCAATATAAGCGAAATTTTTGAGGCGGACAGTTTTTCTTTAGTTACGATGAATCCGCCGTATAAGCCTGTAGGCATCGGAATCGAATCTATGAGTGAAAGTGCAAGAATTGCAAGGCACGAGGTCTGTTGCAATATCGAAGATGCAGTTAAAGCGGCGTCGTATTTGCTTAAATATTCAGGCAGGTTTTGTATGTGTCACAGACCGGAAAGGCTTGTTGATACTTTTCAGATTATGCGAAGCTATAAGCTTGAGCCGAAAAGACTGTGCTTTGTGCAGGATAAATCAGGCGAACAGCCATTTTTGTTTTTGGTTCAAGGACAAAAGGGTGCAAAGCCTTTTTTGCGTGTTGAGCCGCAGCTTATTATAAAAAAAGATAACGGCAAATTTACTGATGAAATGCTTAGAATATACGGTTCTTATGCAGACGGGTACGATAAATGAGCGGAAAATTATATGTTGTCGGAACACCGATAGGTAATTTGGGCGATTTTTCGCCACGAGCCGTTGAGGTGCTGAATCAAGTCGATTTCATTGCTGCCGAGGATACCAGAGTAACAATGAAACTGCTTAATCATTTTGACATAAAAAAAGAAATGGTATCCTACTATGAACATAATAAACGTCAGCGTGGCGAAATAATTTGCAGCCGTATAGAAAACGGTGAGGACTGCGCAATAGTTACAGACGCAGGTATGCCTGCGATTTCCGATCCGGGCGAGGATTTGGTAGCGCTGTGCCGTGAAATTGGAATTGAAGTTGAATCGGTACCGGGGCCTACGGCGTTTGCAACAGCTCTTGCGGTTTCGGGAATGCCGAGCGGACGTTTTACATTTGAAGGTTTTTTGTCTGTAAATAAAAAGTCAAGACGTGAGCATCTTGAGGATATAAAAGATGAAAAACGTACAATGATTTTTTATGAAGCTCCCCATAAACTCAAGACAACTCTTAACGATTTATATAACGTGTTGGGCGACAGGGAAATTGCCATTGTTCGTGAGCTTACAAAAATTCACGAGGAGGTTGTTCGTACAACCTTGTCGCAGGCTCAAACAATGTATGACGAATGTCCGCCTAAAGGTGAGTTTGTTTTGATTATCAAGGGGCGAGAGGGAAGTGATGTACAAAACATTACTTTGGAGTCGGCTGTTAAAATGGCACAGGATTTAGTGGAAAAAGGTATGTCAATAAACAGCGCTTCAAGGGAAGTTGCAGCAAAAACACCGTTTAAGAAAGGCGATATTTACAAGGCTTTATTATGATTTGCACCGATTGTCCAAGGTATTGTAATGTTGACAGAAATTTAACAAAAGGATATTGCCAAAGTCCAAGTGAGTTTCGTGTTGCACGTGCGGCTCTTCATTTTTGGGAAGAACCGTGTATAAGCTCAGTAAACGGCAGCGGTACAGTCTTTTTCAGCGGTTGCAATTTACGCTGTGTCTATTGTCAGAATTATGAAATAAGCCACGAAAATAAGGGAAAGGAAATTTCCGATTCACAGCTTATTGATATATTTGAAAATCTTGTTGAACAGGGCGCACATAATATAAACTTAGTTAATCCGACGCATTATGCACGACGTCTTGTCAATGTGCTTGAAAAGTGGGATTCACCTGTACCTATCGTTTATAACAGCAGCGCTTATGAGAGCGTTGACACCCTTAAAATGCTTGACGGACTTGTTGATATTTATCTGCCTGATTTAAAATATATCAGGAATGATAAGGCTTTGAGGTATTCAAAAGCAGAAAATTATTTTGAAGTCGCTTCAAAAGCAATACTCGAAATGAGACGGCAGGTAAAGGACTCGTTTGACTCAAATCTTATGAAAAGCGGTCTTATTGTCCGTCATTTGATATTGCCTCAAAATACAAATTCAAGCATTGAAATTCTTAACTGGCTTAATGAGAATTTACCCGATACATACGTTTCGCTTATGGCGCAGTATGTGCCGTGCGGCGATTTAAGCAGTTATGATGAAATTAACAGAAAAATTACAAAACGTGAGTATGATAAAGTGGTAAATCACGCTGTTTCACTCGGTATGAACCGAATTTTTATTCAGGAGCAAAGCTCCGCTGATACAAAATATATTCCCGCATTTGATTTTACGGGAATTATATGATATTATAAAAATAAAGGCGTCGTAATATTACATAAATTTTAGCGACACCTAAAAATTTTGTGAGAAAAGGAAGAAAAAAATGAAGAAGTTTTTTGCTGAATTCAAAGAATTCATCTCAAAAGGAAATGTTATGGACTTGGCAGTAGGCGTTATTATAGGCGGTGCGTTTTCGTCTATCGTTACATCGCTTACCGACAATATTATCCAGCCTTTGATTAACTGCATCGGCGGTGCGGATATTCAAGGTAAAATCAAACTTTTTAATACGGAAAATTATATTGATTACGGTGCTTTTATTTCAGCTATAATCAATTTTATAATTATGGCTTTTGTAATTTTCTGTATGGTAAAGGCTATCAACAAGCTTATGAATATTGCAAAGCATCCTAAAGAGGTTGCTCCGACAACTAAGGTTTGCCCTTATTGCAAGAGTGAAATTCCGATTGACGCTGTTAAGTGCTGTCATTGTACTTCAGATCTTACAGAAACTCCAGAGCTTCCCGAAGAATAATTACGAACGGAGAAACGGTTATGAAAACCAAAGAGTATTCATACCCCAGCAAATCAAAACTTTGTACAATTAAAGCGTGGCAGTGGTGCCCCGATAATGAGAACGATATTAAAGCCGTGCTTCAAATTCATCACGGTATGGCGGAGCATTGCGGTAGGTACAAAGCCTGTATTGATGCATTTGTAAAAATGGGCTATGCCGTTTTTATGAACGATATGATTAACCACGGCAAGTCAAATTCCGATAAGGCTATGCTCGGTCATTTCGGAAATAAAGATGGCCACAAGGACATTATCGCCGATGCAAAAACGCTTATGGATATTGCCAAAAAAGAATATCCTGATAAGCCTTATATAATCTGCGGCCATTCAATGGGCAGTATGGTTATGCGTAACTTTATCAATTTTTACGGCAACTGCTTTGACGGCGCCGTGTTTATCGGTACGTCGGGCTCTAACCCTCTTGCAAAGGCAAGCATTTTTCTGACTAATCTCGTAGGTGCATTTAAAGGCAAAACGTATAAATCACAGATGCTTCAAAATCTTGCATTTGGGCCTTATGACAAGCCGTTTGAGCATCGTACTCACTATGATTGGGGCAGCAGAGATAAAGCGACTATCGACGATTATGTTGCGGATGAATATTGCGGATTTTTGTTCAGTGCGGCAGGCTATCAGGATTTAGCAAGGCTTGTTATGCTGTGCAATACAGACGAGTGGGCTAATAATATTAAAAAGGATATGCCTGTGCTTCTTATCAGCGGTTCTATGGACCCTGTTGGTAATTATGAGAAGGGCGTTAAAGAGGTCTATGACAGGCTCATTTCAACAGGTCATACCAATGTTCAAATTAAGCTTTATCCCGGCGCAAGACACGAGATACTCAATGAACAAATAAGGAAGAAGTATACGATTATATCAACAATTTTATTGATACCAAAATCCTGAATAATGAATAAAATTTATACTAAAACAAAGAGCGCAG
>JAJBVC010000105.1 GCA_020860025.1 Clostridiales bacterium
AGGTGCGTTTTTGTTTTATTTATAAATTAAAACTTATTCGGGAATAATGTTGAAATTGATATGTTTTTTAGAACCTATAAAATACGGTGTATAAATAGAAAAACAATTAGTACACGTTTCTTGACAATGTCTCAAATTGGTTTTATCGCATTTGTCATCGTGTTTTTTGTATATGGTTATCAAAGGACTCTAAAAACATTTGAATTTTCTTATGCTAAAATAGTCTACACTCCTCTCTTCTAATTTTCTGACTTTGTTTCAGACAAAGAAAACATTAGATCGTCCGTATCTAATTGCATTTTTAAAAGCAAATCTTTTATAAAAGCAACTATATTATTAGCAGATAAATTTGTTTCATAATATATTCCTGTGTTATCAATCTGCCTTGCGTTTCGGAGTTTTCTCATATCATTTGATATATATATCTTTGTTGCGTTGGTTATAGAATAATTTTTTAAAGCTAATTGAAGTATTGTTTGCGGATCAAGATCATATGCAGTATTTATTGTTTTAGTAAGAAGATCTTTCCATTTAGAAACCTTTGTGTGTTCTCCAAGAAACACCATTTCATACGGCTTAGAATTTGAAAAATCATACACACTGTCTACATAGAAAAAAGATTCTGTATTCTCTTTTGCATCTGAATGTAAATCTATGTATTCAAACTCATGTAATAATATTTCAGAAAGTGCTTTTGCTCGATTTAAAATGGCATTCTCATCCCATTTATCAGCCGACAATACTTCCTTGTTAAGTAAATTTGTCTTTGAATTATCACTTATCCTTGTATATTTGAATTCTTTAAATAACAACATATTTCACTTATACTCTCGACTGTCAAATCTGCTGTTTCGTTTTTATTCTTTGGCATGGTCAAGCCGCCTAATCCCTGCTTAATCCATATTGTTTTCATACCAACAGCTTTTGCCGGAATTATATCATTATCAAGCCTATCACCGACCATAACAGAATTATCAGGTGAGCAGTCGGCTCTGTCAAGTGCAAGTTTAAATATTTTCAAATCCGGCTTTGAAACATTTTCTTCCGCTGATGATATAACCAAGCTGATATATTTATCAATTCCCATTTTGCGTAATCGTTCTTGCGTTCCCAATGGCTGATTTGCGATAATCCCAATCTTATATTTTTCGGATAATAGCTCCAGAGTGTTGATGGTATCCGGATAAAGAAACTCATCTTCGCTATGCCACTTTGTTGTTTTAAGATTTAATGCATTTGCTGCCTCAGTATATCCGTTCTTGCCCTGCTTTGCAAAGTCAATCATAAGATTGCAGAAATGCTTATATGTAATATCAGTATTTTGAATTGTGTCTTTAATTCGATGTTCATACGCTTTGCTTTCATCAACAAGTGTTGAACCTATATCAAAGAATATCCATTTAATATTTTTCATAATATATTCTCCATAACCCTATTCATCAAATCATCAACGGGTACAACGCTATCCAAAATAATTTCATCATTCAAAGGCTCAATTTCACATTTTCCATAATGCTTTGTAATCTCATCAATGCTTTTAAAATACTGATTAGGCAACAGATTTTTCAAGCGTTCGCGCCAACGGTCAAGCCATATATTGTCATGGCTGCAATCGCAGAAAAATCGGTAAACCGTACTATCCTTAAAATCAATTTTATTCAAAAACATTTTCAATGACGGTGTATGCTGCAAAGCAACATCTACTATCACATCAGATTGATTATCAATACAGGTCTGTATCTGCGTTGCAAGAATATCATAGCTTGCGCTGTTTAAAATACTAAAATCGGTTTCGTACCTTGATAATGAATCAAATATATCATCCTTGCGTAAAACAGGAATATTGAGCCTTCGACTTAATATATTTGTCAATGTGGTTTTACCTGTAGCGGATTTACCACGAAATATGTATATATTCATTCTACCTCCCTTAAATCTTTTTTCTAAAACTGTATGAGATTTTTGCAAATCCTAATTTTTCATAAAATAACGAGCCTTGATAAACTTATTTTAACATATATTCTTTAAACAACTTCAGCGGGATATACTCCCGCTGAAATCATATTTTCCTATAACTGCAACATCCGCAACAGAGTTTAAAACAAGACTTGTTCAGTCCAAAGGCTTCATTGTGGGGAGTTCAATTGACAAAACGATACTCCCTGATTTACCCTGCTTTTTCCTGACTTCATTAATCCAAAGTGGCTTCATTGTTTCACATATCCCATCATAAATCATCATATTCTGATTTGATTTGTCGTAAAATTTGTCGTAAAAATCCAAGGGTGTTTACATTGTTCGGCAATGTAGTATTATGTTTCGGTTACTTTTTCATCACACCAACCATACCGCTTGTTTCTTACAAAGTATAACATATTCTTTTACCAAAATCAAGAAACCTGCTGATTTACAGTAAGCTTCTCTTTTTACCTTATCTTGATTTTTCCTTCAAGTCCTGCAAATGATTCCATTTTCTTTTCCTTTGTCGCCTCATTATAAATATCCATAGTCGTTGTAATATCTGCATGTCCCATAATTTCCTGAATAACTTTGAGATTAGTTTCATTTTCGCAAAAGCGTGTACAAAAAGTATGTCGGAGATTGTGGCAACTAAAATGCGGTAGCAACTCCGGCTTTCTTCGTTCTCTTTCTGCTATTTGTTCTTCTTCAACATTATAAGTTTTAATAATACGATCAATCACTCTGTTTACCCCATGCGGTGACAAAACCGTATTATATCGTGACTTGAAAATAAATCCCGAATACCCATCAATTGTGCTCTCATTAAAACCGTCTTCAAGCTGCTGCTTATATTCCGTTTTTAATGCTTCCTTTACATCTGAAAGCATAGGAATAATTCTCTCACCTGACTTCGTCTTTGGTGTGGTAACAGCATAATGACAAGGCTCACCTGTAAATTTACGGTAAATCAATGTATGGTTAATACTAATGATGTTTTGCTCAAAATCACAATCTTCCCAACGCAATCCAAGAACTTCTCCTATACGACAACCCGTTCCAAGCATTGTTGTTATTAACGGAAGCCAATGCTTATATTGATGAGATTGAGCCGTAAAATTCACAAAAAGCTCCTGTTGCCGTTGTGTAAGAGCATGCCGCTTCGGCTTTTCCCAAGTGTGACTTTTTTTAATTTCCGCCATAACTCCATCAGAAGGATTTAGTCTAATATATCCGTCACGAACCGCTGAAGTAAACACAGGGTGCAAAATCGTGTTAACAGTTTCCATACTGTTCGGCTTAAATCCTAAATCATAAATAAGGGACAGATAAAACTTTTTAACATCACTGTATTTTATTGTAGTTATATTCTTGCATCCGAAATCCGGGCGGACATACTTATCATACATATAAATGTAATTACTTCTCGTTGACTCTTTTAATTCATATTTCATCGCAATATATTCATCCCAAAAAGAATTCAGCGTCATCTTTCTTGTTTTATACACTAAAAGATTATCCTCTAAGTCTTTTTTTATCTGCTTTTCCATTTCCCGAAGCGATTCCGTTACCTGCTTTCCATTTGGTACATGATCTGTTGCTACAAGTTTCCAACTATACACTGAATGCCGATCGCCATTGTTATCAGCATATTTAAATTCATACTTTCCATCCGAACGCTGAGATTCCCCTGTCCAAAGAACTCGACCTTTGGAATCACGCCTTTTTTCTACCATGATTCACATCTCCTTTAAATTGTATTGATACGATCTAAGAACTTTTCAAATTCTTTTCTTCTAATAAACACATGGGAATACTTCCATTGTACAAAATCTTCATTCTCATGTTCTTTTGTAAGTCTTCTGATATTAGATTCTCCAATTTGAAAATACTTTGCTGCTTCAACCACCGTCAACAGTGGTTTTTCCCATATCGGCAATTCTTTAAGTTTCTGATTGCTTATTTTGGCATTTGCATAATTTCTCTGAAATACTAAATTACTTTGCTTGTCCATTATTACTCCTGATTAAATAATATTATTTTGATCTAAAAATGTCTCAAATATCTTGCGTTTTACTAACAGTCTTCCTCCTGCTTTCAGAACAAATGGTTTTGTTCGGTTATTCATCACAAATTCTCGCAGCCTTGTTTCGGCAATGTTATAATACTCTGCCGCTTCTTTAACTGTCAGAGCATATTTCTCCCACACAGGGATTTGAAAATCACGGTCGTCAACTTTCTTTTTCCTGACAACGCCATTATCGTATGTATTAACAATTTTTTTAGCTGCCCCTGTCGCTGTAATAAACTTATTATCATCTGTTTTGTTAATTTCTTTTTTCCTTTCGTTTTCCACAGTCTCACTAAGCCCGGGAACATAAATATAGTTTTTCAATATACCATTCTCCTTTTGCATTTGTTCGCTCGTGCCTTCCTCTAAATCATAGTCAAACACGAGCCTTTTAACAAATGTGCAAAATTTGAAATCACATACTTGACATTAAAGTGCGTTTATTTCATCTAAAAATTTTTCAAACAACTTTCGTTTAATCTCAACTTTGACTCCAATCCATAATACAAAATTTGCTTGACGGTTTTCTTTTACCAATGTTCGCAGCCGATGCTCACCGATTCCGAAATGCTCTGCTGCTTCATAAATCGTAAGGGCATATTTTTCCCAAATAGGTACATATGGTTTTATAGTATTTGTATCTGTCATATGCATTACCTCTTTAAAATATTATTATTGAAAATAAAATAATCGTGTTAAGCACTTAACATCTTAGTTTTTTCACAATACAGATAAAGTCGCTTTTGATACAACCTGAATTGAATTTACAATCATACAAGCACTCCATAATTATTAATTTCCTTTTAATCCAACACTTATTGCAAGTGATTTATTTATACCGTCAATATGTGTATTGCTTAAATGACCGATATACGAATCCAATCGCTTTTTATCAATCGTTCGTATCTGTTCAAGCAAAACAATTGACGGCGCTTCAAGACCACTTTCAATACTAACGAAATGGTGCGTAGGCAGTTTTGCTTTAACGCCTACTTTACTCGTAATTGAAGCAATAATTACGGTAGGGCTGTATCTGTTTCCTGCGTCGTTTTGAATAACAAGTACAGGTCTGTAACCCTTCTGTTCAGAGCCTATGCCTCTGCCTAAATCAGCGTAGTACATATCTCCTCTGTAAATTTCTTTCATTGTAATCCTCCTTCATAGGCATTCGCCTATGTAAAAGTGTCAACCGATAAAGCCGGTGGTATTGCCTTTCCGTAAGAGAAATATTTAATATGGCCTTATCGGTTGATTTAATATATGAAAGCAATTTAATTCGTCCTCAACACCCCAAATTGCATATAAAAGGATTCATCAAACGACTGATTGCTAGTCAGTTCCACAGGAATTTTACCTCTCCACATTTGTCTGAAGCTGCTCTCATTAGTTGCGACGGTTTTATCACGCTCGACTTGTGACTGAGCAGGAGTATCATTGTCCCTGTTGCATATCTTCGCTTATTGGTTGCAATCCGATTTTGAAATCAACTGTTTAATCGCTCGTCGAAAATGAGTCTTGGCGCAGTCAAATCTGGGCTTCTTGCAACAGGAATGTATTTGATGAATGACTTATTCAGTTGTATGAAAGGAAGTCCTTTCATAAACTTTAACTTGTTGGGGGCGTTTTGTTGGGGTATCATTCAAAATTTTTCAAAAACTTTTTTCGTGCCGTTTGAACAGACTCGTAAATTGTTTTAACATTTCTGCTTTCTTGTGCTGCTATTTGTCTGTATGTAAGATGTTCGGAATAGTGCATTAAAAATCTTTTTCTCGGCAATGGTGATAATGTCGATAATGCAAATTCAATTTTCCCTTTCAATTCTGAATTATTTAGAATTTCGCTGACAGTATCAGCTTCATATCTCATTAAGGCATCCGTTTCCACTCTCTTTGATTGCCTGATTTCCCGCATATTATGTTTAGCTTCATTTCGGTTATATAACTTGTTTATTTCTAAATACTGCTGCCATTCATAACTGTTAAAAACATCGGTAAAGCGGGCTTTTAGTTCGGGTAATACCGTATACAATTTGTCTTTGTCTAAATCACTGACGCAAACTAAAATCGAATTTTCTTTCATTTCGTATTCTTTTGAAATATCATAAATCTCACAAATCTTTTTCATATTTAAACCTCCGAATTTTGATTGTCTTGTTTTTCAAAATTCAGAGATTACGGATATTTCGCTATGTACGATTGCCATCGTTTTTTATACATATTTCTAAAACAGAAATAAAAAAGTGCAAAAAAACATTGATGATTACCCGCTTTAATTGGATATATACCAAAGTTTTATTTGCACCGTTTGATAACAAATCTATATTAAATTATAAAATCTTTTATTAAATTACAAATCTATATCTATACTGTCAACTTTTACATCTCCGGTTGAATCATAGATTATATATATACAATCAGTTCCTTTTTTCATCATAGTACAATTAACATCTTTACAAAGTAATTCCTGATTTTTGCCTGTAAAATCCGACTG
>JAJBVC010000162.1 GCA_020860025.1 Clostridiales bacterium
CAGTGATTCAAGGGATTTCATTTCTTTTTTCTTCCTTTATTTTTTAGGATTCAAGCATTTTTCAATTTCATTTATCAAATCATTTTCAAGAAACCAGACAGCCTGCTTAACAGCATTTTTAAACGTTCTTGCATCTGCAGAACCGTGAGCCTTAATTACAGGCTTTTTAACTCCCAAAAGAACAGCACCGCCGTACTCCTTATAATCAAACTGCGTTTTCATTTCATCAATACCGCTCTTAACACCGAGATAAGAAATTTTTGAAAGCGTATTTTTCATAAAAGCGTTTTTAATGCCGTTCATAAGCACCTTTGCAACGCCCTCATATGTTTTCAGAATTAAATTGCCTGTAAATCCGTTGGCAACAATAACATCAGCATCGCCGAACGGTATCTGCCTGCCCTCGATATTGCCTATAAAATTATATGGTGCTTTTTTCATAAGAGCATATGCCTCCTTAACAGTAGGAGTACCTTTTGTATCCTCGGTACCGTTATTTGCAAGTGCAACACGTGGATTTTTATATTTTAAAATATGCTCCATATACAAGCTGCCCATCAGTCCGAACTGATATAAAAACTCGGCTCTGCATTCAGCGTTTGCACCGCAGTCCATAAGTAAAATCGGCTTATTGGCACTCGGCATAACAGAGGCGATTGCAGGTCTTTTTACTCCCTTAATACGCTTTGTTATAAGCGTTGCACCGACAGTAATAGCACCTGTATTTCCTGCGCTGACAAAGGCATCACCCCTACCCTCATTGAGCAGACGAAAGCCGACCGCCATTGAAGAATCGGGCTTTGCTTTAAGAACTGCTTTTGCATCATCATGCATAGTCACAGTTTCACTTGCGTGAACAATTTCAGTGCGTTTTAATGTGATATTATTTTCTTTAACGCACTTATCTATTTCATTTTTATTGCCAACGAGAGCAATATCAACATCATACTCATCTACAGCAAGCATTGCTCCCTTTATAATCTCAAGAGGCGCATTGTCGCCGCCCTGAGCGTCAACTATGATTTTCATTACATTTCTCCAAAGAATTCTTCAACGAGCATATTGCACGATTTGAAAGTGCCATATAACGCTCTTTTTTATCTCTGATTTTCGGCTCGATAGGCGGAAGGATTCCGAAATTTGCACCCATAGGCTGAAAATTTTTAACGCTTTTATCGCTGATATATCTGGAAAGTGCGCCGAGCATTGTATCGTTATTCAAAATAAACGGTGATTTATTTTCGGCAAACCTTACAGCGTTTATTCCGGCTAAAATTCCACTTCCCGCAGATTCCATATAACCCTCAACACCCGTAATCTGACCGGCAAAAAATATATTCGGATTAGAGCGCAGACTAAAATCGGAATTTAAAAGTCTCGGCGAATCAATAAATGTATTACGATGCATTACGCCGTATCTTACAAACTCTGCATTTTCAAGACCGGGAATCATAGAAAATACTCTTTTTTGCTCGCCAAACTTCAAATTTGTCTGAAATCCGACAATATTATACATTGTACCGTCCGCATTTTCACGTCTTAACTGAACGCAAGCCCAAGGACGGTGATTAGTATTCGGATTAACAAGTCCGACCGGCTTCATAGGCCCGAAGCGCGGAGCGTCAAGTCCCCTTTTTGCAAGCTTTTCAATCGGCATACAACCCTCATACACATCAAAATCGTGAGTAATTGCGCCCTGAGCGTTAATAAGCTCCGATATGAAATTTTCATATTCTTCCTTATTAAACGGGCAGTTAATATAATCGCTGTCGCCACGGTCATATCTTGACGCTGTAAAGGCTTTAGACATATCAATGCTGTCAGCTGTAACAATAGGTGCTGCGGCATCATAAAATGAGAGATAGTCGCCAAGCATCTTCTTAATATTTTCGGCTAAAGTTTCATCAGTCAGCGGCCCCGTTGCAACAACTGTAACGATATTGTCGTCGGTGTCAATTTTTTCAACCACTTCATTTATAACATTGATATTTTTATTTTGACAGATTTTTTCCGTAACTATTTTTGAAAAAACATCCCTGTCAACCGCAAGAGCGCCACCTGCCGGAACCGAACAAGACCGAGCCGTCGGAACTGTCAACGAGCCGAGAAGAAACATTTCCTCTTTCAGCAAACCGGCAGCACTTTCAAGCCTTGCGGCCTTTAATGAATTTGAACAGACGAGTTCTGCGAACAAATCTGATTTATGAGCTGCCGAATGTTTAAGCGGTTTCATCTCATATAAGTCAACGCAATATCCTGCGTTTGCAATTTGCCAAGCAGCCTCTACTCCCGCAAGACCTGCGCCGATTACTTTAAATTTCATAAATTATTCTTCTTCAGTCTTTTTCTTTTTCAAAACAGGTTTAGTAAATCCGCAGCCTTCTGTATCGGGGCAATAAAGAACATTGCCCTTGCGTTTGAAAAGCGATTTGCCACATCTCGGACAAACTTCGTCAGACGGTAAATCCCAAGTCATAAAATTGCAGTTTGGGTAATTTGAACAACCGTAAAACGATGTGCCTTTTTTAGTCTTCTTTTCAATAACATCACCGCCGCATTCAGGGCATTTTGCCTTTGTTTTATATATAAGCGGTTTTGTATTTTTACATTCGGGATAACCGGGACAAGCAAGGAATTTGCCGTATCTGCCGACTTTTATAATCATGTTCCTGCCGCATTTTTCGCATACGACATCCGTCTCTTCCTCTTTGAGTCTAATTTTAACTCCCTGCATATCAACCTTTGCCTGTTCAAGCGGTTTTTCAAAATCTTCATAATAATGGCGAATCATTTCTTTATAATTTTTTTCGCCACTGTCGATTTTATCTAAATCATTTTCCATCTTGGAGGTATATTTTACGTTTACTATATTTGGTATTTTATCCTCAAGAAGTTTTGTTACAGCCTCACCGAGCTCTGTCGGTACAAACTGCTTACCCTCTCTTTTAACATATTCACGGTTGAGAATTGTCGATGTAATCGTAACGTATGTTGAGGGACGTCCTACTCCGTTACTTTCAAGTGTTTTAGTTAGTGACGCTTCTGTATATCTTGCAGGCGGCTGTGTAAAATGCTGATTGCCCAAAATATTTTTAAGCTTAAGCTTATCGCCCTGCTTAACAGGCGGAAGCGGTGCCGACGATGAGTCTGATTTTTCATCATCTACCTTTTCCTCATACAAAGCTGTAAAGCCGTCAAATCTGACTGTATAGCCTGTAGCGGTAAAAATATAATCATTTGCCGATATATCTATTTTCATAGTATCCTGAACGCACGCTTCCATAAGCGACGCTGTAAAGCGCTCCCAAATAAGCTTATAAATCTTATATTGGTCAGACGTAAGATACGATTTTACTGAATCCGGCGTTACTTTTGGCATTGACGGTCTGATTGCCTCGTGACCGTCTTGAATATTGTTTTTTGATTTATAATATCTTGGCTTTTTAGGAAGATATTTTTCACCGTATGTCGAAAGAATATACTCATTTCCTGCCGCACGTGCTTCTTCGGAAATACGAAGCGAGTCTGTTCTCATATACGTTATAAGACCCACGGTACCGAGACTGCCGACATCAACACCTTCGTAAAGCTCCTGAGCGGCTTTCATTGTACGACGTGCCTGAAAAGACAAACGGCGAGAAGCCTCCTGCTGGAGAGTTGAGGTAATAAACGGCGGTGTAGGATTCTTTTTTTGAGTACCTTTTTTTACACCGACTACTTCGTATTCGGCATTTTCAAGGTCTGAAAGAATTTTATCGCTTTGCTCTTTATTTTCTATTTTAATTTTTTTGCCGTCTTTTGAATAAAGCGAGGCGGAAAAAACCTTGCGTTCCGGAGGATTTGTAAACTTAGCGTCTATTGACCAATATTCTTCCGGTTTAAACGCACGAATTTCTTCCTCACGGTCGACAATAAGACGAAGAGCAACCGACTGAACACGACCTGCTGAAAGTCCACGTCTGATTTTCTGTGAAATAAACGGTGAAAGCTTATATCCTATAAGTCGGTCAAGAATACGTCTTGCCTGCTGTGCATCAACAAGATCAAGGTCAATCTCCCTTGGATTTGCCATACCTGTCTGTACACCGTTTTTTGTTATTTCGTTAAAGGTAACACGGTTTTTATCTTTCATATCAAGGTCAAGCAAAGTTGCAAGATGCCAAGAAATTGCTTCTCCCTCACGGTCGGGGTCGGTTGCAAGGTATACATAATCGGCATTGTCAGCCTTTTTCTTTAAATCTTTAACAAAATTTTCCCTGCCCTTAATAACAGCATATTTTGGTTCAAAGTCATTTTCAATATCGACACTCAGTCGAGCAGCCGGTAAGTCACGAACATGGCCCATTGAGGCAACTACATCATAACCCCTGCCAAGATAACCTTTGATATTTTTTGCCTTTGCAGGCGACTCAACAATAACTAATTTCGACATAAATTTATTCCTTTCAAGACAGTCTGTACCTTTTACCGGAAGCACTGTCTGTTAATCCCATAATTTCAAGCTGAGTAAGTGCTGAAGTGACCTCTCTGCTTGTAAGTCCGGTAGTTTCGGTTAAAACATCAATATGTTTATAAGTCACATCAAGAGCATCATAAACCGTTTTTAATATACCTGTAAGACTACCTGCGTTTAACTCCTTTTGAGCGTGCTGTTTTCTGCTCTCTTCAAGTTTTTCAAATGTCAGCGAATTTTCTTTTTCGGGTACGTTTGCGCTGTTATCCGCATTATCAATCATTAAAGAATCAATCGTTCGTATTTTGCTTAAATCAAGAGTCGGAAACGAGCTTGCATACCCTTCGACAATATGCTCGGGCTTTGTAACGACCTTTGCGCCGTCCTCAATAAGCTTGTTAGTTCCTGAAAAATCGGTAGAAAGAATTGACACGGGAATGGCAAAAACATCTCTGTCCTGCTCAAGTGCAAAATTTGCGGTTATCAAACTGCCGCTTTTTACACCGGCTTCAGTTACTAAAACACCGAGCGACAAACCGCTTATTAGTCTGTTACGCATAGGAAACGTATACTTGCTTGCACGGATAAACGGCGGATATTCTGTAATAAGAGCACCGTTTGATTTTATCGTATCTCTAAGCGATTTATTCGCCATCAGATACGGAACGCCGAGTCCGCAGCCGAGAACAGCGACAGTTTTACCGCCTGCCATAATCGCACCCTTATGTGCGGCTGTATCTATACCGAGCGCACCGCCGCTTACAACGAGCGCTCCCGCTTCGGTAATTCCACGACTCATAATATGCGTAACCTTTATTGCATATTCGCTTGCCTTTCGTGTTCCGACAATACCTATGGTTACAGTGTTGTCAAAATCAGGCATAGTTCCGTCAACAAACAAAACTGCGGGAGGATTATAAATCTCCTTAAGCCTTTTAGGATAAAGTTCATCGTCGTAATCAATAATCTGCCAATTATTTTCATCACAAGTGTAAATTATTTCATCAACATCGGTAAGTTTTGTACACTCAAGGCGGTCAATCTGCTTTGATGTTAACTCGCTGCACATACGCCATTCAAGAATATTTGCATCGTATAAATCCTTTGCGGAGCCGAAATCCTCAAGTATTCTTTTTATATGCGCTCCCTCGCCCAAAGCACGCTGAAGCCAAAGATAATATCTTACGTTTTCACTCATCTGAGCATCTCCCACATAACGATTGACGCAGCAACAGAAGCATTAAGACTTTCAGCATTGCCAAGCATCGGAATTGTAATAAGCGAAGTGCTGATATTTTTTATTTCATCGCTTATTCCGCTTGCCTCATTTCCTATAACGCAAATACATCCGCAGTTAAAATCTATGTCTGTAATCTTAACAGCATTATTATTTGGCGAAGTGCCGTAAATCATCATACCCGATTTTTTTCTTTTTTCAAGTAAATCAGCTAAATTATCACAGCGTAATATATTTACTCTTAGCATTGAACCCATTGCACTGCGTAAAACCTTTGGATTAAAGCAGTCGCAGCCGCCGCCAATCAAAACGCCGTCAATTCCGAGCGCTTCGGCGGTACGTACTATTGTTCCTAAATTTCCCGGGTCCTGAACATTATCAAGAGCAATATATTTTCCGTTGCACTTCCAAACAAAATCATTTTGCCTCATTTTGCAAACAGCAAAAACGCCCTGAGAATTTTTCGTGTCAGAAAGTTTTTCTGAAATTTCTTCACTGATTATAAAACTGCGCTTGCTTTTTTCAATCATTTGATTTGCAAGGTCACGATATTTTTCATATGCGTCATTTGTAATTAAAAATGAGTCAATCTCATAAAAAGAATTCAGGACGTCAAAAACCAGTCTTGCTCCCTCCAGGACAAACAACTGCTGTGACCTACGTTCCCTTGAGGAAGAAAAAAGCTTTTTAACATCCTTAATATAAGCATTATTTTTTCCTGTGATTTTTTCCATACACAACTGGAAGATAGCGTGCCAATAATTTACATGCGTTTAAAGAAACCACTGACTTATTTATAAT
>JAJBVC010000146.1 GCA_020860025.1 Clostridiales bacterium
TATATATATTTTACCTGAAAGGATGATAGGAAAATGAATAAAGAGTTTTTTGAGGCAGTAAATCAAATAGTAGCGGAGAAGAATATTCCGGAAGAATATTTGTATGAAAAAATATCCGCCGCAATTGTAGTTGCCGCAAAGCATGATTATAACGGAAAGGATATTGTTCATTGCGACATTGACCCCGAAAAGCAGAAAGTTAAAGTTTATGTACGCAAAAATGTTGTTGAAGAGGTAGAAGACCCCGACACGGATTTAACATTGGAACAGGCACGATTGATTCGTAAATCGGCAAAAGTCGGCGGTACGATTGACATTCCTCTTAAAACAAAAAATTTCGGACGTATTGTTGCCCAAACTGCTAAGCACGTTATCAGACAGGGTATTCGTGAGGCTGAAAGGGGACAGATGCTTGAAGAGTTCAAATCTAAAAATCAAGAGCTTATTTCGGCAAAGGTTGAGCGTATCGACCCGATTACGGGAAATGTAACGCTTGAAATCGGCAAAAGCCAGGCGGTTCTTCCGAAAACCGAGCAGGTTCCGGGAGAGAAATTTACCGAGAATTCTCAAATTAAAGTCTATGTTGTTGACGTTAAAGAGGGCAACAAAGGGCCTAAGATTATGATTTCAAGAACTCATCCCGGTCTTGTACGCCGTTTGTTTGAACAGGAAGTTCCCGAAATTTACGACGGCACTATTGAAATTAAATCGGTTTCACGTGAGGCGGGTTCAAGAACGAAAATCGCTGTGTTCTCAAAGGATGAGGATGTTGACTCTGTAGGCGCTTGTATCGGCCCGAGAGGTCAGAGAGTTTCCAATATAGTTGACGTACTCGGCGGTGAAAAAATTGATATTGTCAAGTATAGCGATGATCCCGCTCAATTTGTCGGAGCAGCTCTTGCTCCGTCTACCGTAAACAGCGTAGAGATTATTGATGAATCCGCTAAAGCTTGCCGTGTAACAGTTCCGGATGACCAGCTTTCACTTGCTATCGGCAACAAGGGTCAGAATGTTCGTCTTGCCGCAAGGCTTACAGGATGGAAAATTGATATAAAGCCTGAATCTGAAAATCTTGAAATTTAGGAACAATAACTAATTCCTTATAGGAGTTGTATTCTATGAAAACAAAAAAAATACCCATGAGAAAGTGTATCGGATGCGGAGAAATGTTTGACAAACGCACACTGGTTAGAGTTGTTAAAAGTCCCGACGGTACCGTATCTCTTGATTTGACAGGTAAAAAGTCGGGCAGGGGCGCATATGTTTGTAAAAACAGCGACTGCCTTTCAATGGCAAGAAAGAAAAAAGCGTTTGAACGTGCATTTTCAATGCCGATAGATGACGATGTTTATAACAATCTAAAAGAAGAAATGA
Source organism: Clostridiales bacterium (assembly GCA_020860025.1). GTDB lineage: Bacteria > Bacillota > Clostridia > Oscillospirales > Acutalibacteraceae > Eubacterium_R. The sequence goes on from JAJBVC010000146.1 coordinate 1,375, forward strand.
AAAATGCTTAGAGAAAAAACGCTTTCAATGCTTGGTCTTGCACGCCGTGCAAATAAACTTTCAATGGGTCACGATATGGCGCAGCTTGCCATAAAAAAAGGCAGGGCAAAACTGATTCTTTTTTGCAGCGACGTATCGCCAAGGCTTGTAAATGAATTTACAAGAACACTTGAAAACTTAGGCAAAAATATTCCAATCATAAAAACAGATATTTCAATGCAGGAAATTCATACTTTCGTCGGATATAAGGCAGGCGTCTTAACAGTAGACGATGAAAATTTTGCAGTTAGAATTTCTTCACTATTAAAGCAGGAGGAAAATGTGAATGATAATTAAAATTAAAGTTTCCGATATTGCAAAAGATTTTGAAAAAACCAATAAGGAAATTATCAACATTCTCAGCGATTATTGCGACGGTTCTGCAAAAAAAGCAAATACGCTGTTAAAAGAAGATGAACTTGATGTTGTTTTAGATAAGTTGACACTTGATAACAGCGTCGAGAATTTTGAAAAGTATTTTAACGCTCAAAAAGATGAGCCAAAAGCTTCAAAAGAGCAGAAAAAGCAGACGCCGCCGCCACAGCTTAAGAAAACCACACAGCCGGGTGAAAAAGTTGTTGAAAATCAAAAGCATAAGAATCAGGCTGCAATTCTTCAAATGGCTGAGCAAGCGGCAAAGCGTGCCGAAGAAAAGGCTAAGAAAAGGGAAAATCAGCTTCCGCAGGCGAGAACAAAGGGCGAGGTACGCCACGTTGACACAAGAGTAAATACTGTTGATCTTGAAAAATATAATCAGAAGTATGAGGATATTGCTCCCGCTTCACAGATGAATGATTATCAGCAAAAGCAGAAAATCAATCAAAAATCAAAGAGATATAAAAAGAAAAAACCTCAGGGTATCCATGCTCGTTCAAAGAAAGAAACGGAGCAGCAGCGTCTTGCACGTATTGCAGAGCAGAGAAAGAAGCAACAGATTAAAATTCAAATTCCCGAAGAGATTACAGTCGGAGAGCTTGCGAGCCTTTTGCGTATGACGGCAACAGAGGTTATTAAGAAGCTTATGGCCCTCGGTGTAATGGCTACGGTGAACGAAGTAATTGATTTTGATACGGCTGAGATTGTTGCTACAGAGCTTGGCGCAAAGGTTGAAAAAGAGGTTGTTGTAACTATCGAAGAGCAGATTATAGAGGAAGAGGTAGAAGACGATGAAAATGCTGTTACACGTCCTCCTGTAGTTTGCGTAATGGGTCACGTTGACCACGGCAAGACCTCTATTCTCGACGCTATAAGAGATACCGACGTTACCTCAACAGAGGCAGGTGGTATTACTCAGGCAATCGGCGCATATCAGGTTGAAATCAACGGAGAAAAAATCACATTTCTTGATACTCCGGGTCACGCCGCATTTACAGCAATGCGTGCAAGAGGTGCAATGGCAACCGATATAGCGGTGCTTGTTGTAGCTGCCGATGACGGTATTATGCCGCAGACGGTTGAGGCTATAAATCACGCAAAAGCCGCTGACGTAGAAATTATCGTTGCAATCAACAAGATGGACAAAGAGGGTGCAAATCCCGAAAAAGTTATGCAGCAGTTGACAGAGCATAATCTTGTTCCCGAAGAATGGGGCGGTGACGTTATTTGCGTTCCTGTTTCCGCTAAGACGGGTATGGGAATTGATAAACTGCTTGAAACAATACTTCTTGTTGCGGAAATGGCTGAACTCAAGGCAAATCCGAACCGTGCGGCAAAGGGAATAGTTATTGAAGCAAAGCTTGACAAGGGAAGAGGCCCTATTGCTACGCTCCTTGTTCAAAACGGTACTCTTAACGCAGGAGATATTGTTGTTGCCGGTACCGCCGTTGGTAAAATACGTGCAATGACAGATTATCACGGTAATTCTATAGAGAGCGCAGGCCCGTCTGTTCCTGTTGAAATTATGGGTCTTGATATTGCTCCTATGAGCGGTGACGCTTTCAATGCCGTTTCTGATGAAAAACTTGCAAGAGAACTCGTTGAGCAGAGAAAGAATCAGGCTAAGGAAGAAGAGTTTAAACTCTTCCAGAAAGTTACTCTTGACACGCTGTTTGATACGCTTCAGGAAGGCGAGATGAAAGAACTCAACATTATCGTCAAAGCTGACGTTCAGGGTTCTGTTGAGGCTGTTAAGCAGTCGCTTCTTAAAATTGAAAATGATGAGGTTAATGTTAAGATTGTTCACGGTGCTGTCGGTGCCGTAAGCGAGAGCGATGTAATGCTTGCTTCCGCTTCAAACGCAATTATAGTAGGATTTAATATAGGCATTGACCCGATTGCCGCCGACAATGCTCAGCGTGACGGCATTGAAATAAAGACTTATGATGTTATTTATGACGCTATTGAAGATATCGAAAACGCAATGAGAGGTATGCGTGCGCCTAAATATCGTGATGTCGATACAGGCGAGGTTGAAGTTCGTGAGGTTTACAAAATCTCATCGGCAGGTACTATTGCAGGTTCTCTTGTTACATCAGGTACAATTCGCCGTGAAGGTAAAGTTCGTGTTATGCGAAACGGTAAACAGATTGCGGATGTAAAGCTTGCAAACCTCAAGCGTTTTAAAGACGAGGTCAAAGAGGTTTCGTCAGGTTATGAGTGTGGTATCAGCCTTGAGGATTGGGACGATATTCAGGAAGGCGATATTCTTCAGGCTTATATAGTTGAGGAATACAGGGACTGATATTATGGCAGGATTTCATATTGACAGAATATCTGAGGATATTAAAAGAGAAATCATATCAATTATGCGTGAGCTTAAAGACCCCAGAATCAATGAAATGCTTACAGTTGTTAAGGTTGATGTCAGCGGAGATTTAAGCTATGCCAAGGTTTATATAAGTGCAATTCAGGGCATTGACGCCGCAAAAAGCTCTATTAAAGGTCTTGAAAGCGCACAGGGATATATACGCAAGCAGCTTGGAACACGTCTTCATCTTCGCAAGAGCCCCGAGCTGAAGTTTATCGCTGATAATTCCATTGAAAAAGGTATGGATCTCTTTGAAAAAATTAAGGAAATAAATCATGAAAATTGATGTAAACGAATGTGCCGAGCTTTTAAAGGAAAAGGACAATATCCTGATTCTTACTCACGCTCATCCCGACGGCGATACATTAGGCTGCGGATTTGCTCTTTGCCGTGCACTTATGAAAATCGGAAAAATATGCGCCGTTATAAACGACGATGAAATTCCGACTAAATACGATTATCTTTATGATGATATTGTTCCAATTAAATTTAAGCAGGATTTTGTTGTGGCGGTTGACGTTGCCACGACAAACCTGCTCGGCAATTTGGACGGCAGGTACCATGTCGATTTATGTATTGACCACCATACGACAAATACGGAATATGCCGACAGGCTTTTGCTTGACGACGTTCCGGCTGCGTGCCAGATAATGTATGATGTTATAAAAGCGCTTGGCGTTGAAATTGACAGGGGTATTGCAAATTGCCTTTACACAGGACTTAGTACAGATACAGGCTGTTTTCGTTATGCTTCAACGACCGCCGAAACCTACAGGGTTGCGGCTCAGCTTATTGACGCAGGTGCTGAAAACGGCAGAATAAATCGCCTTATGTTTGAAACTAAGACGAAAACATATGCTCGCCTTGAGCGTCTTGCTCTTGAATCAATGCGTTTTTATGATAACGAGCGTATTGCGGTAATTACGATTACGCAGGATATGTACCGTCTGACCGGTTCAAATGAGCAGGAAACAGAGGCTATCGCTCCTTTAACAAGGCAGATTGAAGGGGTAGAGATAGGCATTACCATTCGTGAAAAGGCTGACGGCTCATGCAAGGCTTCGCTCAGAACGTATGAAACGGTTAATGCGGCTGAACTTGCAAAGTGCTTTGGCGGCGGCGGTCATGCTCAGGCTGCTGCGTGCAGATTTGACTGTGACGTAAAAGAGGCTAAAAAAATTCTTGTGGAAAAATGCGGAGAATTTTTAAAATGACAGGTATTGTCTGTATAATTACACCGCTGGATATTACTGCCTTTGGAGTAGTTGCCAACGTGCGTGGTATCATGCGTGAAAAAATGGTCGGTCATACGGGTACTCTTGACCCTATGGCGACAGGTGTACTGTCGATTATGCTCGGCGGTGCGACACGCTTCCTTGATTATCTGCCCGACAGCGATAAGGGCTACCGTGCAACATTTATTTTAGGCAAAACTACCGATACGCTTGATATTACGGGAAAGGTGCTTAGCACCTGTGACACTACGGCTGCATACAGTGATGTTGTTGAAGTGGCATCGAAGTTTAAAGGCGAAATTGAGCAGATTCCGCCTATGTATTCCGCTGTTTCGGTTGACGGCAAACGTCTTTATGACCTTGCAAGGCAGGGAATAGAGGTTGAAAGAAAAAGCCGCAGGGTGAATATAAAGAAGCTTGAAATCACTCAAAATGACACTGAAAGCTATACTATTGACGTTCTCTGTTCAAAGGGTACGTATATTCGCACACTGATTGACGATATAGGCAAAGTGCTCGGATGCGGAGCCGTTATGACATCTCTTATAAGAACACAGGCTATGGGCTTTACTCTTGACGACTGTGTTACTCTTGATGAGCTTCAAAGGATTAAAGACAGCGGCTTGGTTTTTGACAGTGTGGTGTGGGACATAGAAAAAATACTTGCACCTTACGACAGCGTTTTAGTTACTCAGGCACAGGCTAAACGCTTTTCAAACGGCGGAGCTCTTGATTTAAACAGGATAAAAAAGCCGCTTACTGAAGGACTTTACCGTGTTTACAGTCCAAACGGTATTTTTTTAGGACTGGGCGAATGTGATTTTGACAAAAATGAACTTCGTGTAAAACGTCTTTTGGTCAGAAATCAGTAGCATTTGACTGCTATATATGTTTTAAGCGAGAAATTTATGGAAAATTTTGAAAATAAAAACAGAACAGCCGTTGCAATCGGAGATTTTGACGGTATGCACCGTGCGCATAAAACTGTTATTACGGGCGCAAAGAATGTTATAATCTATTGCGTAAACAATCATTTTTCACTGCTTCAAAAAAGTATTTTTGAAAAA
>JAJBVC010000028.1 GCA_020860025.1 Clostridiales bacterium
GTGAAAAATATGGATATTGAAAAGACAATGAAAAATCTTGAGAAAAACGGAATGAAGCCTTTTTTTGTTCAGACAAAGGAAGATGTTGTTCCTCTGATTAAAACGCTTATAAGTAAAGGTGACAGCGTTTCAAACGGAGGTTCCGAAAGCTTAAAGCAGACAGGAGTTTTTGACCTGCTCAAAAACGGCGACTATAATTTTATTGACAGAACAGGTCTTGACGGCGAGGAGCTTCGTCAAAGCTACATAGCGTCTTTCGGCTGCGATGATTATTTTTGCTCATCAAATGCCGTTACCGAAAACGGCGAGCTTTACAATGTTGACGGAAATTCAAACCGTGTGGCTTGCATAGTTTACGGCCCACGTCAGGTTATAATGATTATCGGTGTAAATAAGATTGTTAAGGATATTAACGAGGCAATTGAACGTGTAAAAACAGTTGCTTCACCAAAAAATGCAAAGCGTTTTAATTTCAAAATGCCGTGTACCGAAACGGGAAAGTGTATTTCTCTTTCAAAGGAAAATCCTATGATATGCGACGGCTGTGAATGTGATACAAGAATTTGCTGCAACTATGTTGTGTCCGCAAAACAGCGCCATAAGGACAGGATTAAAATAATAATTGTCAACGAAAACTTAGGATATTAAATTGCTTTATTTTAATAAGTTTGTTTACATAAATTTTCTCAAATATAGTAACGCATTGTATATGTTTCGTTGAGGATAATCTTTTATTTTTGGGAGGTGAGTATGAAAATCAATAAAGATTATAAAGTTCAGGATTTTTCTTATTTAATTAACGATAATGAAAATTCTGACACTTTAAATAGCAATAAGATTTTAACCCATACCTCAAATAATACAAAACTGATTGATTATAAAAAAATCAGGCAGGACAAACTCTCTAATCAGAAACTAAAATATGTTTATTCAAATTCGGATTTTGTTTATCATGACAGGGAGTGTGGCCTCGCAAAGAAGATTCCTGATGAAGAATTTGAAATGACAAGTCAGTTTTCAGATGATTATACTTGGTGCAATTCTTGCTACAAGTTTGCCATTATTCGTTGTGGAATACAGAATGATGCTAAATTGTTTGAGCAATATGCAAAGTACTTTAAATTGGTTAAAGCGGATAAGCAGCTTCTTCATTTTCTCATTGTTGAAAACAATGCTAAATTATGGATATTATCAAGCAATATGATGGAGTTTAAAGTCAATGAGGACAGTTGGCGTGTTTCAAGCAGAAACGGTAGTTTAACGTTGCTTCATAATAATTATCATTTTGACAAAAATGATAAACGTGTTTTGGAAAATACTTTCCATATACAAATTGAAAATATTAAATCTTTCAGACTCTGTGTTAATCATATGGTGAAATATTCTTTTGATAAGCATACTGAAAATTACCTAAAGACTCATCAAAATGAAGAAGAGAAGAAGCATCGTGCCCAAATTCAATATGAATTTACCAATAACGCTTTTATAGAAAATTATTTATATATGAACAGTCATTATTTGTTTTGCGACAAGTTTATTTATCTTGACTGTACAGATTATTTCGCAGATTATTATTTTAATAGGTATAAGGTTAAATTAAAATTGATTGCCGAATATATTGTACCTGACACAAAGTATAGGTGGATAATTTGTAAAGTTTCAAAAAAACACTATGCACAATTTTCAACCGCTATGAAAAAACTTAGCAGAAAAATGTTTTCTGAGGGCAACCTTGAATATTTTGATGTACTCAAGGATGTTATTCATATGGAATAATTATATGTTTATAAAATTAGTTTTAACGTGAATTGTATGTCAATATAAAAAGTAGCTCAAATAAACAATTCGAGCACCTAATAATCATCACGGTTGTGGCTACATAAAACTTAAAATGACTAAAGGCACTGGGAACTTGATGTTCACAGTGCCTTTAAATTGTTTTTGAAGTAAATTGCGTTTTAACTCAAATAAGCAATTTTATTATTCTGTTAGGACTTGCTTATTTACCGTTTTAGCCTTTGGATTCAATCAGTTCACAATCTATTTCAAATGTGGTAATTTTGTTATTTTCAATTCTTGCAATAGTCAGCGTTATTGTATCTCCGGGTGCTGAATCAGCAAGCACAGATGTCATAACATCGGTAGATGTCATTGTTTCTCCGTTTACGGCAACAATCATATCGTACTGCTGAACGTCTTTATTTGCAAGGTCGGATTCCTCATCAACGCTGTTGATAACCATAGTGCCTTTGGCATCCTCAAATCCAAGTTCCTCAAGAGCCGAAAGTATAGAGCTGTAATTGGTGTAGCTTGTGAGAGTGTTATACGTTATACCTAACTTAGCACGTCCCTCAACGTAGCCTACCTTGATTAAACTGTTAGCGGTTTCAACCGCCGTTGTAGACGGTACGGCAAATCCCATACCCTCGTATTCTGTTGAAGCGATTTTTGATGAGTTAACTCCGATTACCTGACCCTGCATATTAAAAAGCGCTCCGCCACTGTTGCCGGGGTTGATTGCGGCGTCGGTTTGGATACATTCGTTATCGTATCCGATTGATGATGATACAGGGCGGTCAAGCGCTGAAATGTAACCGCTTGTTACCGAGTTCATAAATTCAAGTCCGCCCGGGCATCCGATTGCAACTACCTGCTCGCCTACAACAAGGTCGTCACTGTCCGCAAATTCTGCAATCTGCAAGCCTGTTGCTTCTATTGAAAGTACGCCTATATCAGTCTGGCTGTCATAGCCTACCATTGTAGCGTCATATTCGGTGTCGTCGTTAAGCGTAACTACAAAGCTGTCGCCATCGCTTATAACGTGTGCGCAGGTAAGAATGTAGGTCTTTCCGTTGCTTTCGGACATTATAATACCTGAGCCTTCGCTTGACGCTGTAGAATCCGAACCGCTTGAATCATCTGACTGACCGTAGTTGTAAAAATAATCATAAGCGCTTGTTTGCTGCGTATAAACTGTAATACCAACGCAGGAGTCAATTACCTTTTCAGCAACGCCCGCAACCGTGTAGTTGCTCGAACTGTCCTGAAGCGGAGCTTCTTCGCTGTCATTGAGCGTAGCCTGTGCGTCATCGTCAACATTTTCTGATTGCGAAGTGTCGCTGTTACTGCTGTCACTGTCTGATGTTATTCCCACTACTATGCCTACTACCGCAGCTACAAAGCATACAACGAGTATCACAATGATAACTGTAACGGCTGTATTCTTTTTCTTTGGCGGTTTGCCGTCATTTTCGGCGGAACTGTCATAATAATTGTTTTGGTTTTCGTAATCGTTAGCAGAATTTTGTTGTGAATAATAATTGTTATTATAATCCTGCTGCTGATTTTGCTGTTGGTTTTGGTTTTGATTTTGATTATTAGCGGTATATGAATAGTGATAAGTTGTGTTCTCCTGAGTATTTGACTGAGGAGGAGTATAATATGTTCCGCTGCCGTTTTGTTGATAATTTTGCTGATAGTTTTGTTGATTTGCCTGTTGGTAATTTTGTTGAGTATACTGCTGTTGTGTTTGCTGAGTGTTTTGCTGTGTGTACTGTTGTTCACTTTGCTGAGTATACTGCTGTTCGTTTGCCTGATTAGTTTCTTGTGTAGTTTCTTGATTATCCTGTGGATTGTAATAATCAGGTCTTGCTTGGTTGTCGTTTTTTTGTTCATTGTCAAATTCGTTCATTATTTTTTCTCCTTTTTATAAATTGGATTGTATGCCTTTGGAAGAGTAAATACAAATTCAGCAGAATGTTCATCCTCACTTTTTGCATAAATACTTCCGCCGTGCATTTCAACCATCATTTTAACTATATAAAGTCCGAGTCCTGCGCCTTTTGCGTCAAGGCTTCTCGACTTATCAACTTTATAAAAACGTTCAAACACTTTTGAAAGTTCGTCTGCATCTATTCCAATACCGCTGTTTTTGATATGAACCTCTACAATGTCAGGCGTTTCAATCATACTGACTTTGATATATCCGCCTTCATTTGCAAATTTCACGGCGTTATCGAAAATATTATAGATAACTTGATAAATCATATCCGTGTCTGCAACGATATATGTGGGTTTCAAATCCTCAAGGCCGATTATTTCAATTTTCTTTTCTTCGATTTTCTGTTCAAATGTCAAAAGTATATGAATAATCTGGTCGGTTATGTCATAATTATGCGGTTTCATTTCAAAACTGCCCGATTCCATTTTGCTCATATTAAGCATAGCAACAACGAGACGAGAAAGACGTCGAATTTCACCGCTGACTATTTCTAAATAATATTTTGTTTTTTCAGGCGGAATCGTTCCGTCAAGAATACCGTCGATAAATCCGCCGATTGACGTCATTGGTGTACGTAGCTCGTGCGATACGTTTGATACAAAACTGCGTCTTGACGATTCAAGAGCGTCAAGAGAATCAGCCATATCGTTAAATGCATTTCCAAGTTCAGCCAGCTCATCTGAGCCTTTAACCTGAACTCTGTAGGAAAAGTCACCGATTGCAAACTGCTTTGTGGCAACGCTCATTTCCCTTAGCGGTTTAACAAAATTCTTTGTCAAAAGCCAAATGCAAATAAATCCTAAAAGCAGGCAGGCGAGCGCACTTGATACAAATATTCTGAAAACTGTAATCGCCAGCACGTTGACGTCAGACGGAGTCGTTGCAAATACAGAGCCGATAATTCTGTCACCGCTGTAAACGGGATATCCGACTATGTATGACGATTGACCGTTGACAAGACCTTTGCCTACATATCCGCCCTCATATACTTTTTGAAGTATAGTGTCGCCTATGCTGTAGCTGTCATGAAGGGAACAGGAACTGAAGCTTCCGAGAAAGGGCAAAGTGTCCGCTCTTTCTTTGCACAAAATAATTGAGCCCTCAACATCGCATACAAAAATATCAGCGTCAATAGAGCTTGATATAGCCGAAAGAGAAGAACAAATCAATTCCTTTTCCATAGAATAAGAGCTGTTCATATCCTGAGCAATTAAATTTGATTCCACTGTATCGGCTATTGACTGTGCATTTTCCCGCAGAAGTTCAGTGCTTTGATTTTGAGTATAGACAGTTACCAAAACTGTCAGCACCGTACCGAGAACGGTTAAAAGTGCTAACAGCAAAACAGAGAAGAGAATAAAATATTTTGCAAAAATATTGTCTTTAATAATATTTTTTCGTTTATTCTTTTGTCCGCTGATTTTTTTAACAGTTGACATACGGCTTAATCCTTAGTTTCGAATTTATAACCAACGCCCCATACTGTTTTGAGCGACCACTTATCGGATACGCCCTCAAGCTTTTCACGAAGCCTTTTAACGTGAACATCAACTGTTCTTGAATCACCATAATAATCAAAGCCCCAAACCTCGTCCAAAAGCTGGTCACGTGTGTAAACACGGTTAGGATTAGAGGCAAAATGATAAATGAGTTCAAGTTCTTTAGGTGGGGTGTCAATCGCAACGCCCTTTACCTTAAGCTCGTAATTAACAATGTTTATTTCAAGATTATCGTAAACAACAACTTTTTTATCATCGCCGTCTTGATGACCGCTACCGTTAGTTCTGCGCAAAACAGCCTTAACACGAGCCATAACCTCTTTGGCGTCAAACGGCTTTGTGACATAGTCGTCCGCACCAAGCTCAAGTCCCAATACCTTGTCAAAGGTTTCGCCCTTGGCGGTAATCATAATAATAGGAATGCTTGAGGTTTTGCGAATTTCACGGCAAACCTGCCAGCCGTCCATCTTGGGCAGCATAATGTCGAGCAAAACAAGGTCGGGCGATTTTGCCTGAAATGTGTTTACAGCCTGCTGACCATCGTTTGCAACGAATACGGTGTATCCGTCGTTTTCAAGGTAGAGTTTTAAAAGCTCACAGATGTTAGCGTCGTCGTCTACAACAAGAATTTTAGTGCTCATTTTCTTTCTCCTTTTTGTTATTAACGTGATTGTATCACGCTAAATTGTTGAATTTTTGGTAAATTGGTTAATATTTTATAAAATGTTTTAACATTTTTTGAATGTATAATTACAAATGTTTTACCACTCTTTGCCCATTTTTTCACAGCTTTCGACAAAATCAATAAATTGCTTTGCGCATCTCGGCGAACGGCCGCCTCTTCTTGTTGCCCATTGCTCTGCTTTAAAGCAAAGATGCTCCTCGTCAATATTGCCGAGATTTCTGTCATTGGCAATTTTTTTAACGATGTCAAGAAATTCAAATTTATCCGGGTTAAGAAATGTAATCGTTAATCCAAAACGGTCGGACAGGCTAAGTTGTTGATGCTTCGTATCTCCCCTGTTT